>NZ_JAWQUO010000014.1:0-131516 GCF_033446605.1 Iodobacter sp. CM08
ACAGCAGGTTGGAAATTAGCGCATGCTTGATGTGAAGAACATCGGAAAGCCGTGTGCGGGAAAATCGCATGCACGGTTTGATGAGGGAGGGTAGGTGAAAACCTGCTCTCTACTCTACCACAATTAAATCCTACGATGCTTAATGCTCTTAGAGCCAAAGAAAGAGGATTTAACTTTACTCTGACCCCAGTTATTCCGAAACCCTAGAGGCTATAATATTTTGAGCGCTCGCATAGTTAAATATAGTCACCAAAGCAAAGAACACGTAAATTTCAATCTTCATACTCAAAAATTCAATGAAATATTTTTTGCTACACGAGTTAATTTTCACTTGCCACCCTAATTAATATAACCTCATTAATTACATAGGTTAACACCTTTGGAATCAAAAAATAAAGGCTGCGGCCTAGCTTAGATAAAAATGAGCACCCGCATGATAAGATAAGACCATAAATATTATGCAATATAGTACTTACTCCATTAATTCCAATTTGTCTCCATTGTAGAAAACAATAAATTTACTGATTTTATAAAATCAAGATCCATATTGTTTTTTGGGTTGTAATTTACAGAGTAACGAATATAAGGAGGATTTCCTGATAAAGAATAAAATGAAAATTCTTTATTACTCACGGAGTCAGAAATTTTTTTGTCAATGGAATAAAAAATTCCCTTATCATTTTTTTTGAACTCTACATTCAGACCTTCGACGGGTACTCCATCATCAACTAGATCTGATGATGTTAGGCTGTTGTCATTTATTTTCTTTAAAATCAATTCAGGAATAGAGCTTTTAAGGTCAATAAATGCTTCAGACTTTTTCCTATTATCAGTCCTATTTATTGGAATAACCCTATCACATGCAGCAAGGTTTGTTTTTATTCTAGCGGAGCTTAAATCTGCCCCCTTGCCCCATGCAGGCATATTAACTCTTTGAAGGTTGTTTGAATTCCTTCTTATTGTATTTGAATCAATAGGGCTAACAACTGACAACCAAACAATGTCGCAATAATTTATTTTTTTGACATCACTAGAAAGTGCTTCTTTTGCACTAAAAGCAAACATAAATAAAAAAATATAATATAATTTTTTCATAATTTCACACCAAAATAGGGTCAAAGTTTTCAGGAGGGACGACTTCATCATTAAGAGCGAAGTAAGCGCTTTCAAAACATGGTAACCTTTTTTCAGCAAATTCTAGCCCCTGACTATTGACGCGCTTAGTTACCTCAAGATAATTTTCGGGACTACTTCCTTTATCTGCCCAAGAGTTAACGCTGAGTTTCCCATTTGGAACAATTACATTCTCAGACCTCCCATTTCTAACGTAAAAATTAAGCAGCTGGCCTACGCTGCAATTGAATAAAAAGCCGCACGTTCCGGCCAGTCTGCTTGAATGCCATGTTAGGCGTAGTACGGCTGCACAAAAAACAAAACCCCGTTTTTCGTAGCAAACCACAAAACTAAATAAGAAAGCCACTAAAACGGAGAAAACGAATTAAAAGCGTATTAATAAACCACGTAAACAGAAAGCTGCAAAACAGAATAAAAACATCAGCGCACCGCAACACAAACTGCCACTACAACGCGCCAACTAAAAAATAAAATAATTAGTAGCTGTGCCTAACGATTAAGCTAAGGGGCAGGCTTTAGCCTGTCCCAGCGAACGAAGTGAGCGATTTGAGCGCCTTGTTAGCGGCTCCACGGTCCCGTGATTTCCCGCCAATTCAACCCGTCACCAAAGGCATCGATGATAGCTGCTGTTGCTTCTTCGTGAGTTTTGCCTTTTCCATATGTGCCGCAATCCTGGCACTCGCAAAGGTAGTAATTGTTATTTATGTTGTATATTTTTAGCTCTTTTAAGCCACATTGCGGGCATTCTTCGGTGGCTAGATAGTGTTTTTCTTTTTCATTAAGCCAAGCATTTAGAAGAAGTTTATTTATTTCTTCACGTGCATCTGAGATTTTTTGCTCTTCCCGCTGGATTGTTTTTGCCAGTTCAGGATTGAATCTACCGTCTGCATAATTTGCAGGATTTTCTTCTGGGAAATCTTCGAAGTACTCAGACCATTCGCCCATGTTGGGATCTCCAATATTCGTGCTGTTTAGGTTTTGCCGCTAACAAGATGTAGACACCCGAAAACGGCAAAAAAACCACCACCTTGGGTGTATAAAAACGCTTCGCCCCTCTGGAATGCTTTACCGGGCGCAGCCTGAAGTGTCTTATATCAAGATGCTACACCTGACAAGGCGGATGTTTGCACCATGCAACTAATAAGCAAGTTTCGTGACAGGCTAAGCATAGTACAAAATAAAGGCTTTGCTTGTTCATCTGTCATGAAGGCTATATTTCAGCTATTTCGTTTGATTACTTCACCTGCGGGATTTTTGCGGGGTAGGGTGGTTATCAGTTGTGATTTGTGGTGATGCTCTTCAATGGGGCTTAATGCTAAGTGTTTGATTCTGTGGGCTAGATTTAAACCCCTCACGCATGGGGTGCAAGGCTGAATAACAGAGATTAACTGGGGTCATAACAAAATTAAATTTTATTTTGCTTAGTTTTTTTAGGGCCAAAGAAAGCTAATTTAACTTTGCTCTGATCCTAGTTATATGTTTTTTATGTTTAAAGAAACAAAGGATTAGCCAAAATTTTTTTATTTATTCAATTTCACGCCATACGTTTTTCCATTCATCGCCAAATAGTCGTTTTGGAATAATATAGTTTAAATAAATGGTGTAAACCATCATGAATATTAATGGTGGTGATATTATAAAGCTAAGGGCCGCACAAAAATATCTAACCATTAAATCAGGGTTGGGTGATAGTTTATAAACACCGCCAACCATTGCTAGACCTATTAAAATTAATACGGGTAAAGCAGTTGCGATTAATTCTATGAATTTGAATGGGTACTTATTTATTGTGTCATCAATCGCGTTCATGGATTTTTTTTTGATAATTATTTTTGTACCATCGTTAAAGAAGCCAGATGTCGTTAGTTTAATGACTGCTGGACAATTTTCTATTATTTGTATTGATTTTTTTATACTTAGGTAAATGTATAGAATAACACCTAGTCCTAAAGGAATGGCCAACACTAAGGGCATGGGTGGAGCTATTAGCGATAGAAGTAGGAAATTAAATGGGAAAATAGAAGAAAATACAAAAATAAAAGTGAGTGATAATAAAAAGTAATTTAATAGAGTGCTTTCAAAATTATTTCTATATATTTTAAATAAAACCCCTAGGCAGACGAAAAAAGAAATAACATAAAATACTGAACCTGTTATATAAATGTAATAGCTTGTTTCGCGGTACATGCTTTCGCAGAATTTATATAAAAAAAAGATAAAAATAAAACAACCAGAAATTATCTTTTTATATAGTTCCGAGATGGGGAAATCGATTTCTTTACTCATAAAAATTTAACTTTTCCTTGATGTTGGGTAATTGCTTGCAGGGTGCAATGATGTATTAACACCATAGGGGCGGTATGTTGCTTTATAAGAGTTTGGTTCAACGCTTGTAATATATTCCCATGACTTTCTTAGAGCATCCGTTAATTTACTTGTAGCTGAATGCTCGGCATCAGCTTTGTTTAAATAAAATCCTATAGCTATAGAAATTCCCACAGCAATGCCAGCGACGATCAAGCCTATAGGAGTTAGCCCCGCCATCATTCCAATTGAAGCAAAAAAGCTTAATGCTAGGCTGCCTATTTCTCCAGCCACTACAGTTTTAACCAGACTCAGTCCAACATTGCCAGCTAAATCAAAAAAATCTTTCGTAGGTTTTCCATGTGCATCTAGTTTGCTATAGTCGGTATACCACTCAGCAACACTAATACCTATAGAAAAAATAACCGCAATGCCTACCCCTATAGACTGACTTTATTTGGGGCTGAAATTAATTTAATAGATAATTGTTTAATTAACAAAAAAACTATAAAAAATCCGTGTAGGGTGGATTAGCCGCAGGCATAACCCACCTTGCAAGGCTTTCATTTTAATTTATTAATCCGGCCAGCCACCAGCCAGCAAGCGAATGAAAACTGATAGCAAATTAAAGAAATAAAACCAGCACCAAACAAAAGGCATATACCAGAAAAAGTAGGAAATGCTCTAATTGTGTTATAACCCACGAGAAGTAGAGCAAGGATCATCACAGAAAGAAATAATGGCAAATTATGCATAACAGATAAATTGTCATCAATCAGCTCTTGCGCACTCTTTTCAGAGTATTTTTGTTTTATAACTACTAATAGTTCTTCCTTTATCCCCCTTGCTTTTAACCACGTTTTTATTAGCATAAACGCTAAAGTCAGCACTAAAAGCGTGATCACGACAACTTTTGTTATTTCGCTATTTATTAGGTAGATACCAGGAAGACCAACTCCAGAAGAAAGGCAGGAAGCTACTAGAACAACCATACCTCTAGTTGCAATCTTTGCTGAGGGGCTACTTGGAATGGCTTTGAAATTAAGAATTAAATTTGCCATTGCAACAACTAGAGTGATTGCAATTAAAAGAATAACTGGATTGAAAATCAAATCAACACCAACAGTATATTTTCTCAGCATCAGTACCGCGCCCAGTATAGACAATACCGTGATAAATATGAATCCGTATAATGCGGTCCTTTGTAGTGTGTTCATTATCTTGCCCATGCTGCAGCAGACTCTTTCGCACCTGTTGAGTTATCAATATAATCAACGATTTCAGCAGCAATGATATAGCCAACAATTACTAGCGCTACAACCATAATTACAGGTGCACCTAAAGTGGCGGCCCCCATAGATATTATGGCAGCAAACGCACCACCAATTGCAGCCGTTGCTCCCGCTTTTAAAACAGATACCCCCGCACGGCCTAGAAACTCACTAAAGTCATGGCTACTTCCATCTTTCAAAAAAACTTCATTCGCATCGCCGAATATATCAATCACTGTGCCAATAGCGCCAATTTTCATACCCCCGCCAAAATTAGCTTTAGTTATAATATAAATACGTTTCATTGAACCTAACCCTCCCCTCCCTCGATACTGGTAACCACTACCAAGATGCTCAAATTTTGCATTTCCAATTGGAGCTTTAATCGTTGTCTTTGTTGCCGCAACGCCTGTAAAAGTAAGTAAACGCCCTTTTAATACATAGCGGTACATCCCTTTATTGGCTTTTTCAACATATAATTTCATGCCTAATGTGTTAAAAATACGCCAATTTGACTGAGCATATCCTGCAGTTTCTTTAAATGCATTAGCGGTCATAACACTACCAGTTAATGCTGAATTCGCTTCATTTGCTAAATTGGCCACTACTACACCAAGTTGGCTATTATCTCTCGGTTCTTTGAGTAATTGAGCCGGGTCGCCACTAATTGATCCTGTTCGCTGAAGGTCACTAAGAGCTGTAGGCTTTAAGTCACTTTCAGCAATTAGGCCGACAACAGCACGCTCCTCAAACTTAGGTTTCTGCTCTACATATTTTATATAATCAAACTGGCTAGGCTTGAGCTTTTGGTCCGCAAGGTACTTTTGATAGAAATCCTGATTTCCTGGTTGGACTGATTGGTCATAAAACGAATTTAAATCCCCCATTTTACACTCAAGGGAGCTACGTGATTGTTGCCCAATGACGACCATCATAGGCTCAGGTTTAATTTTCGGATCACCATCATACTGTTTATCGTCCAACGCATTGGGTTGGTATTTTCCAATTGCCTTGCCATTTAGTTCCAGTATTAAATTTCCTTTAAACTCTCTTGAAACCCTAATATAAAAACGTTCACCATCATCAAATTGTGAAAATTGTTTTTTCTTTATTTCGACCAATTTTTTGCGCTTTTCATCATAAAAATTACTCTTTTCCGCACGCAGTGTGTAGCGATTCCCTTTCTTCAAATTTATATCAAAAATTACATCCCGGTGTTTGCGTAAAATAATTCGATTATCGCAACCAGCCAACACACCTTTTGCATCCTCCCCCGGTAGGCAGATATAGAGTTTATTTTCAGGTAATTTGCTCATAATTAACCATCCTTCCTACGAGTTTGCACTGCTTTAAACTTATCAAAATCAATACCTTTCAATTCTACCCAACCATCCCCACCAAGCTCCAAAGCCTGCTTAGCGCCATCCGGCGTTATTAGTTGAAAACTCTCTCCAGATGGGGCGTTACCATCAGCATCTTCATAGCGCACACGCATATCGGTTTTTTTTCCTTCCAGTTTATAGCTTTGCATAAGGCTTTGCCCTCCACTTATCTCATGGTTCGCGCCCTTAATACTCACTTCCCCTGGGCAATGAATTTCGATATTGCCACCTTTTAATCGGATATAGCCGCCGCCCGCTGTGAAGAGCACTTCGTCCCCTGCGGCGATTTCTACTTTTTCTTTGCAGGCAGTTATTTTGACGTTTTTGTCTGCGGTGATTTCAACGTCATCGCTTTGTGCTTGCATCTGGATTTTGCCTTTGGCTGCGATCAGTTTGAGTGCAACTTTGTCTTTTACCCCAGCTACAAACAGGCTGATATGCTGGCCTACGTTGTGAATCCAACGGCGGCCAGAGGTTTGATTGGTGTCGCGCTGAGCAACAAGGTCTAAGTTTGTGCCTGCGGTAATCGTTTGGCTTTGCGGGCTGGTGATCGCTACGCCGTCTTCCCCGTGTAGCAGGATGATTTTTTGCTGACCCGCCTGGTCTTTGGATTTGCTCTTACCGTCTTTGTCTGTGTTGCTGCCTGCTTCAAGGCTTTTGCTGGCGTGTACGTGGTGGTGCAAGTGGCCGGTGGTGGCTTTGCCGCCTGCGCTATTGTCTGGCTTGACGGTTTTATCGCCTTCGCCGGTTTCGATAGTATCAGCGAGTTGCTTGGTGGCTGTTTCGCCTAGACTTTGGGCCAACGCTAAAGCTGATTCAAGCTGGCTTTGGGCTGGGCTATGGTCAAGTTGCTTGCCGCTTGCGCCGTTTTTGGCTTCGGTACTAATCAGCAGGCCGTTGGCGCGGATTGCGCCTTGATTATCGGTGCGCAGCTCAAAGCCTTCGCCGCGTGGCTCGCCTTTGCCGTCGGTGCGCGGGTGGATTAAATAGCCAAGGTTAAGCTGAGTTTTGCCGTGCTCGCTGGATAGTTTTGTGCGTACTTCACCTTTACTGTCGTCAAACAGCAGTTCGCCGTATTGGCCGCCTTCATGCTCTTTGCTTTTGATGCCTGATAGCGTTTTATTGGCAGGCAAAGCGCCAGCACCGCTAAACGCGGGTACTGAATGGCTACCGTTGTAAACTACACCGGTCACAATCGGGCGGTCGATATCGCCTTCGATAAAATCAACGGTCACCTCATTGCCGATTCGCGGAATGAACTGATGACCAAAGCCCGCGCCTGCTGATGGATAGGCAACACGAATCCAGCAAGAAGACTTGTCATCCATATTTGCGCCAAACTCGGGGTGTTCAGCTCTTCTAGTCCAGTGCATTTGGAGCTTAATCCGGCCTAGCTCATCGGTATGGACTTCGGTATCCGCAGGGCCAACCACGGTAGCTGTTTGCACGCCTAGGCTGGTGGGCTTAGTAAATTCTTGCTGGCCTAGATGGCTAAGCAGAGGCTGGCCGCGCCTTTGGGCGGTAAAGTCTACTTGATAAGGTGCGCTATCTTTAGCCGAAGCGGCAAGTAGGCTGGGGGCGATTAATTGTAATTGCTGGCTTAAATCCACCGGCAAATTATTATTTGCGGTGAAGTTAAGCTCGGTAACAGCGAATTCCCTTTGCTCGGCTGAGTCCCATTCGTGGGCGGGGTGATCTTCTAATCTAAACCATTGCCCCGCTTGCAGGCTGCGTAAAGTGCCAGAGCCAGTAAACGATTTCTTTTGCCCGTCTAAAGCATCTTGGCGCAGCTTAGCATCGTGGTTCAGCTGGTCTAAATCGCTGGCGTAGTAATGCGCCTGTGGGTCGTAATATTCGAGGCTGGATTGAATTTGCTGTCCGCCATCGCCTTGATCAACCGCGCCATCGCCTTGATCAACCGCGCTATCGCTCTGGCTGTGGCTGGTACTAGTGGCTTTGTAATCGAAGCTAGCCAAAGCCACCGAGCTACTACCAATTTGCCGCTGCGTCTGCCATGTCGTGAGTGAATCGCTTTCTTCTGCGGCCGATGCGCGGTGAAATCTGGCGATGGGGTCTAAAGCTTCGGGAATCGAAAAAACATCATCAAACACCACCAGCTGCACTTGTGGTGTACTTCCTCGCGACGCTGCGCTACCTCGCTCGGTCGCTCCCGCCAGATGCTCAAAACGCCAAGAAAGGCCGCTTTCTTTGAGCTGCCTGCACACAAAGGCAAGATCGTCTTCTCGGTATTGCACGCAATAAGAGCGTGGTGGATATTCGCCGGATAATTTGAAATCAACGGTTTGCACGGCAGCAAACACCGGATTTTTAGCCTGATGTTCGGCCAAGATCTGCTTCACTATTTCGACAATGGTTAAATCTTGGAATATGCGAGAAGTGCGGCGATATCTAAGCAGTGCAAAAGGCGGCTCTACGGTGAGCGAATACTTAGCAAAGCCGCCATCAGATCCCAATAGTTGAGCTTGCGAGATTACCCCGCAACGCTCAATTGCATCGCCATTGGCATCTGCAATAGACAATACCACCGGCAAGCCTAATAGCGATTTAAGCTCTAAATCGCCAGTGGGGGAAAGACATTCGATCTGATAGCAATAAGCCCGATTAATCCCCTCGCTGCCTGTGACGTGCTGGGGGAGTAACTGTTCACCCCATGCCGTACCGTCCCCCAATTGAAGAGAAATAAGACGCTGTTCTTGATTAAAAGCAGCGGCGAAAGAGGCAAGTAGATCAAAGGTCATGAGAAACCAAGGGCTTACGAGAAGTTCTGTATATTACACGAAGCTTTGCGCTTGCTGATCTAATCTGTAGAAAAATGTAGGGTGTAATTATGAACAAAATTATACATTGTAAGGTATTTTGCTTATTCTTGTTTCAAGAAAATTCTATGCAGTTATTAAGTAGAATGTACCTTGGAAGAATGGGGGACTTGGTAAAGATGAGTTCTTGGCGTGATTTTTGCGTAAAACTGTTACAGGCTGTTGTAGTTTGTTGCGGGTTAATGGCAAAAGTGAGTTTTTATAAGTTGTTGATTTTATTGGTTTATTACTCTTCCGTGCCGCATGGGGTGCATGGCATTATCTTTGGGAGTCACCCATTTAGGGTGGGCACAAAATCGTGCCCATCCTACAGTGCAGAGCATCTCGTGCCCTGGCCGCTATTATTTAAAGATGCTTCCGATTTTATCCCCAGCAGAAAGAATATATTTCTGCCCAGAGTCTTGCAGTGCCTTGCCATCAAAACGATCAATACGGTAAATCGTTCCAAACGAGAAGGTTGGGGCGGCTACGCCTGCGCCGCCTACTACTTCGGCACCACGGCGTACATTGTCGGCCATCCATGAGGTTAAGCGCAGATGGTAGGGATTGCGCTGTACTTCGCCCACGTGGCAGGCCAGTGCGGCGATGAGGTCGGCGGTGTCGGTGATGGTGGTTTCGATCAGGGCATTAGGCGTTGCCATGGCGCGCCAGAATTCAGATTGCACCACAAAGCAGGCGTGGCCAAGTTTAGCCAGTGCATCTAGCAATAAATAATGGGTGCCGATATGCGCGGCGTGGCCGTCGTTGTCGTTTGGCACTACGCATACCGTTGGCTGGTACTGCTCAATCAGTGCTGCGATTACGGCTACTTTTTCAGCCCATGCGGTTGGGTCGCTATCTCGGGTTTTTGGGTTCACCGCCATCAGGCCACCGGGGATGGTTTCTTGTAATTCAAAACCCAGTACCTGACAGGCACGATCAAGTTCGGCCAAGCGCTCTGGCTGGCGAGGCAGATTAGAGCCAAGGGTGACTGCAATATTAATTACGCGATAGCCATCTTCACGGGCTAAACGCAGCGGTAAGGCTCCAATAATGCATTCATCGTCTGGGTGCGGAGCAAACACCATTGCCACGGGGCCAGAGGTATTTTTTGCCGCGATCGTTAGGCCGTCTAATGCGCTAAATAGTGGAGCATCTTGCTTTTGTAACAGAGCATCGTGGGCCTTTACCAGCTCGATATAGGGATTGCTCATGCAGTCTTCTCCAAATCTTATGATGCAGTGGGCAGTATGCCGTGCCTGCGTACTGGGTTTTGAATTGTAAGTAAAAATACTTAGCTAGTATAAACTTTTGTAAGTGGGATGGGGGCACCAAAGGTGGCTGGCTTGTGATTTCGCAAAGCGTTTTGCAGCGTCTCTGTGCATGGTGGGTTATGCACAGTCTGTGCACGGCGGGTTACGCCAGAAAAGCTGGCTAACCCACCCTACGAAACTAGACCCCAGACCCCTCGCTTCCTGATTGGCCCCGATTAAAGCACTGCTAATAGTTTGTCGTGTAAGCCGCCAAAGCCGCCGTTGCTCATGACTAAAATATGGTCGCCTGCTTGGGCTATTTTGCGGATGGACTCAATCAGTTGGTCTAAATCATCAAAGCTTTGTGCGCGTGCGCCAAGGGAGGCTAGTGCGTCTTGGCTGCTCCAGCCCAAGTTGGCGCCGTAGCAAAAAATCAGATCGGCGTCGCTTAGGCTGCCTGGCAGCGCTTCTTTCATACTACCCAGCTTCATGGTGTTAGAACGTGGTTCTAGCACCGCCAAAATACGCGCGTTGCCCACTTTTTGACGTAAGCCCGCCACGGTGGTGGCAATGGCAGTAGGGTGGTGAGCAAAGTCGTCGTAAACGGTGATGCCCTTGCTATTGCCCTTTATTTCCATCCGGCGTTTTACGTTTTTAAATTCTGCAAGGGCAGCAATCGCAACTTCAGGGCTAACGCCAACATGGCGCGCAGCGGCTATAGCGGCTAGCGCATTCATTTGGTTATGCTCACCAAGCAGATCCCAGTGCAGCTCGCCCAGTGATTGTTCGCCCAATTTTATTTCAAAGCCATCGTCAAAGCATTGCCCTACACGCCAGCCTGAGGCGCCGCCAAAATATTCTACTTCGCTCCAGCAGCCCTTATCCAATACCCGTTTTAGGCTAGCTTCCTTACCATTTACAATCAGGCGGCCAAGGCTGGGTACGGTGCGAATTAGATGATGGAATTGGGTTTCAATCGCGGCTAAATCGGCAAAAATATCGGCGTGATCAAATTCAAGATTATTCAGTACGGCGGTACGGGGCCGGTAGTGCACAAATTTGCTGCGCTTATCAAAGAAAGCCGTGTCATATTCATCTGCCTCAAGCACAAAAAAGGGCGAGGTGGATGCTGCATCTTGCTTTGGAGCCCCTGGGACTCGCGCAGAAATGCCAAAGTTTTCAGGGATGCCACCAATCAAGAAACCAGGCGCTAAGCCCGCGTATTCTAGAATCCAAGCCAGCATTGAGCTGGTACTGGTTTTGCCATGCGTACCGGCCACGGCCAGCACCCATTTATCTCGCAATAGATTATCCCCAAGCCATTGTGGCCCAGATGTGTAAGGTAGGCCACGGTTGAGGATGGCTTCCATCAGAGGGTTGCCACGCGTCACCACATTGCCCACTACGTAAAGATCTGCGCCTAAATCAAGCTGCTCTAAGTCCCAGCCTTCAATAAGCTCAATACCTAGCGCCTCTAATTGATTGGACATCGGTGGATAGACATTTGCATCGCAGCCGGTCACTTTATGGCCGCTAGCACGTGCCAATGCGGCAATACCACCCATAAAAGTGCCGCAAATGCCGAGGATATGTATATGCATAATGATTTAAATTCCTAGGGTATTAAAGGTATTGTCATAGATTCATCGCTCGTGTTTGCGTACAATCGTTCTTCTAAATTATTGTGTAACGGCCTTGCCTGTCTATGTCTAATGCATCAGAGTCTGTCATTCCGGTAGAAATTGCACGGATTGCGCTTAAAAAGCTTTCAGAACGGGGCTTGCCTCCCACTCCTGAGAATTACACCAAATTTTATAACGCCATTGCCACGATTAAATCTCCCAATGCAAAAACATCGTTTGAAACCTTACAAGCTTGGCAGCTGCTGTATAAAGTTGAGGATATTTTAGGCGATGTGGGCGATTCAACGGAGCAATTGCTGAGCACCTTGGCCGGCGGTGGTGAAGCCATGTCGGCTAGCTTGGGGCAGTTGCAGGATACTCGCCGCGCTCATCTAGAGCTGGGGGCGAGCACGGACGATACGCACTCCAAGCTAGAATCATTACTCAATAGCATTATTAGCTCGACTTCTGAATTGCACTCATCGGTATCGGCATCTAGTGTTGATTTGCAAACGATTCGTGATTCGGTGCGCAGTATCGAGCAAGATCTGGCCGTTAACCGACAGATTTTAGAGCAAGATGCCCTAACTGGGGCGATGAATCGTCAAGGTTTTGATAATCGTTTGGTGCGTGAGGCAAAATTAGCGCAACGTCATAACCATAAGTTGTCTGTGGTGCTATTTGATTTAGACGATTTTAAATTAGTTAATGATCGATTTGGGCATGCGGTTGGCGATAATGTATTGATTCATATCGCAGGCTTAGCCAAATCAGTATTAAGAGATACCGATATTTTAGTGCGTTATGGTGGCGAAGAATTTTTAATTTTATTAGTAGAAACAGATATGCATGGTGCGCGTTATGTATTAGAGCGCTTGCAGCAAATGTGTCGCCGTAATCCATTTATGCATAAACAGCAGCGTTTGGAAGTCACCTTTTCTACGGGTATTGCGGCATTACGCGATGATGAAAATGGTCGAGCTTTGGTACTAAGGGCAGATGAGGCTTTATATATAGCCAAGCGCAATGGCCGAGGTTTAATTGAGATGGCTGAATAGTATTGGCGGCGCAAATAAGCAAAGCTAGCCTGCTAAATAGACTGGCTTGTTTATAAAGTAAATATAGAGACTCGATTACGCCCATTATGCTTGGATACATAGAGCGCTAAATCTGAATATTCAAGCAGTGTTTTCGAGTTTTCAGTGTGTTGTGGGTAGGTCGCTATTCCTGCTGAAAAGGTTAAATTGATGATTTTTTGCTGATGGCTTATCGTTAAATTAGCAAAATCTTCACGATATTTATCTACTTTTATTTGGGCGTTTTCTGCCGTAGCGCCCATCATCAAAATAAGAAATTCTTCTCCTCCTAAGCGGCAAACAATATCGCTTGTTCTAGATTGGGTCGCTAAAAACTGCGCTAGGTATTTAAGCGCTTCATCCCCAGTTGCATGGCCATGTGTATCGTTAACTGCTTTAAAATGGTCGATATCAATCATAACCGCCCTGAGCTGCATATCATTACGTGTGGCCTGTGCCAGCATAATATCCAGTGTTTCGGTTAAATAGCGGCGATTATAAAGGCCAGTTAATGGGTCTCTAATTGCAGCTTCAAGTAGCTTATCTTGTAATGCTTCTATTTCTTCTAGTTTGGTTTCTAATTTAATTTTGGCGTCTTGTAGTGCATCAAAGGTGTTTTTCCTTTGAGTGATATCTTCATATGCGCCCACAATACCAATGACTGATCCATCGGTGGCTAATAGAGGAACGTGGTTTAAGCTGATATGAGTGAGCTTGCCATCATGGGTGGTAATTGCGCCTTCTTGATTGAGCAAGCTTTGCCCCGTGCTAATCACGCTATGGGCAAATGCTTGTAGGGCAAAGGCACGTTCGGGCATTAAATCAAAATCTGTTCTGCCTTTGATGTCTTCTGATGAATCAACGCCATTATCATTGGCAAAATGGCGATTACAGCCTAAATAACGTGAATCTGGGTCTTTCCAAAATACGCGAATAGGAATTGCATCCAATACTGCATTAAGTAATCGTTTAGATTTATCTGCCTCTAGTTCTTTTTGGCTTAATTCTTGGGCAAAGGCTAATAATTTATCATTGTTTATTTTTTGCAGAATATGGGAGCGAACCCTGGCCAATAAGAGTGGTCGGCTAATAGGTTTGGTTATATAGTCCACCGCACCTAAGGCAAATGCACGCTCTTCATCTGCGGCCTCTAATAATGAGCTCACAAAAATAACGGGGATATGGAGGGTGATGGGGTTGGCTTTTAGTTGCTCATAGACGGTGTAGCCATCTAATTCACCCATAATAACATCCAGCAAAATTAACTCAGGCAAAGCTTGGGTGGCAATTTCTAATGCAGAGTGGCCGTTCGTGGTGCTAAGTACATGATAGTCATCCTGCAGGCAGGCGCTCAGTACGGCGATACTGCTAGGCATGCCATCAACAATTAATAGCGTAGGCTTTAGTTCTATTGGGGAATTCATGCTGGACCTTTCATCATTTAAGTAGTGCAGCGCTTTAACGCCCCAATAAAGTTGAAAATGGGAGCAGTGGTAAAGCGCTGCTTTTTAACTGATTACACTGTGATATTTGCCTTGCAGCATAGTACTTTATGCATGCCTTTTATGTATTTCAGTGCGGTATTTAGATCTACGGACAGGCGCTTTGTGATGGTTTTCAATACAAATCGGCTGCCGTAGATTTTTAAAATAAGCGATTAATCGCTCAAGCCCCGTTTACGTAATAATGCTTGCACCTCTGCCGCGCGGCCACGGAAAGCAAGGAAGCCGCTCGCTGGATCGATTGAGTTACCGACGCTATAAATATTGCGATAGAGCCGTTCGGCCGTGGCAGGATCAAAAGCATCGCCAGTTTCGATAAAAGCATCAAAAGCATCTGCTTCTAGAACCTCGGCCCACATATACACGTAGTAGCCTGCGGCGTAGCCATCACCAGCAAATAGATGCCCAAAATGCGGCAGGCGATGATTAATGCCCACGGCTTTGGGCAGGCTTAAAGCGCTGAGTGCCTCGCTTTCAAAGCGGCTGATATCGTGCAGCTTATGGCTTAAATCCATATGGATTTGTAAATCTAAGAGGGCGGAGCCTAGATAGCGAACGGTTTCAAAGCCCTGATTAAAGAAACGAGCATTTTGGATTTTAGCCAAGAGTGCATCAGGAATGGCCGCGCCGGTATCGATGTGTAGTGCGTGTTTTTTAAGCACTTCATCTTGTTCTGCCCAGTTTTCGAATAGCTGCGATGGCAGTTCTACATAATCCCTTGCCACATTTGGCCCTGCCAAAGCTTCAAACTCTACATTAGATAGCAAACCATGCAGGCCGTGGCCAAACTCATGGAATAAGGTGCGTACATCGTCAAAAGACAGCAGGGTTGCTTGGCCTGCGGGGGCTTTAGAGAAGTTATTATTGTTGGTCACAATCGGTAGGATGCGCTGACCATTGCTGCGGCTTTGTGGGCGGAATTCATTCATCCACGCCCCACCTTGCTTGCTGGTACGGGAGAAGTTGTCGCCAATAAACAGCCCAATCACTTCTTCATTACGGCGCACTTCCCAGAGGCGAGCATCTGGGTGATATAGCGGCAGATCAAAGCGCTCGCTAAAGCTCAGGCCAAATAAACGGCCAGCACAATCAAAGGCGGCGGCAATCATATTCTCTAGTGCAAAGTATGGCTTGATTTCAGCATCGTCTAAATCAAAGCGGGCGCTGCGCTGCTTTTCTGCCAGATAAAACCAATCCCAAGGCTGAATATCCAGCGGCTCGCCCAATTGGGCGGCAAGGGTTTGCAAATCGGCTTGCTCTTCTTTAACGCGGGCCAGTGCGGGCGTCCAAACTTTGTGCAGTAACTCTAGTGCGGCTTGTGGCGTGCCTGCCATTCGATCACTCAGCGCATAATCGGCAAAATGAGCATAGCCCAAAAGCTGTGCTTGCTCTTGGCGCAAGGCTAAAATACGCGGTGCGATGGGGCGATTATCGGTTTTACCCGTGTGCTCACCACGGGCTTTCCATGCGGTATGGGCCGCTTCCCGTAAATCACGGCGGCTGGAGTACGTCAGAAAAGGTACGACTGATGAACGCGATAAGGTAATCACATGGCCATCAATGCCGCGATCTGCCGCAGCTTGCTTGGCGGAGTTAATAATGGCTGCTGGTAGGCCGGCAAAATCGTTTTCACCGCTCAAGGCTAAGCGATACTCCGCTTCATCATTTTGTACGTTTTGCGCAAACTGTGTGCAAAGGCTTGCCAGCTCGGCCACGATGCTGGCAAAACGCTGACGCGCTTCACCCGCTAATTGAGCACCATTTCGCACAAAATCTAGATGAATGCGTTCTAATAAACGCATTTGTTCTGTGGATAGGCCTAGTTCTTGGCGCTGTTGATAAAGCGCATCCAAGCGCACAAATAGCCCAGCATTTTGATAAACCGCAGTATTATGCGTGGCTAATTCTGGGGCTAATACCAGCTCTATGGCTTGTAGCTTCTCGCTTGTTTCTGATGAAGTCAGATTATAAAAAACATGGCTCACACGTCTTAGCAAAGCGCCTGCTGCTTCGAAGCTAGCCACGCTATTGGCAAAATTAGCTAGGCTGGTTTGTGCGGCAATGGCATCTAGCTCTGCATGGTGCTGCGCCATGGCGGTGCCAAAAGCAGGGGTAAAATGCTCAGGTAAAATTTGATCAAAGGGTGGCAAGCCATAAGGCGTTTGCCAATTTTGCAATAGAGGGTTGCTTGAGATGCTCATTGATAAATGCCTTATTGGATTGAGATGAGTATTTTATTTGAACGGCATATTGCTGGCCATTGTGGCTTGTAGCATAAGCACTTTATGCCAACTTCTATTTGAATAGCGTTTGAGTAAAGTGTTTTTTCTTGAAAAATGCTATACCGCACTAAAAAAATAAATATAAGCATTGTTAAATCACCACAGACAGGTGATTTCCTTATTTATGTTTTGTAAATATGTGTATTATTTTTTGGCTAATAGGGAAAATTATCGAGTCAATCTCATGTGCTAAGTGCTATAAACGCTGCGGCGCTTAAGTGTAATAATGCGGAACAACAGAGGATTGTGTGATGCCCTATTACGCCGTCATCTATAGAAAGCAATAGTAAAGGAGTATGCGTTGGAGAATAATCAGCTATTACACACTTCGGTGGTTTTATTGGCTGCGGCGGTGATTGCAGTACCTATTTTTAAGCGATTTAATTTGGGCTCTATCCTGGGTTATTTAGCGGCAGGCGTGGTGGTTGGCCCCTATTTTTTAGGGTTTATTGAAGATCCCGCCGCCGTGCTTGATTTTGCTGAGATCGGTGTGGTGTTGTTATTATTTGTTTTGGGCTTAGAGTTAAACCCAAAATCATTATGGCAAATGCGTAAAAAAATCATTGGTCTGGGGGGCGCGCAATTACTGTTGTGCTGTTTGGCCTTGGGCGGCTTAGCGGCCTTAGCGTTGAGCCTTGAGTTTAAATTATCACTCTTAATTGGCATTACGCTGGCTTTATCCTCTACCGCTTTTGCTGTGCAATTATTAAAAGAGCGCAGCATGCTAAATCAACCGCTTGGGCGGATTGGCTTTGCCATTTTGCTGATGCAAGATTTAGCGGTTATTCCCGTATTACTCGGCGTACAAGCAATGGCATCTAATGCCAATGGGCATATTGCGCCTTGGTGGCTGGGCTTAGTGGCCGTGCTAATCACGCTGCTTATTGGCACCTATTTGCTCAACCCTTTGCTTAGAATTGTGGCTAAATATGGCAATTCTGAAGTGATGACGGCGGCAGCTTTATTGATTGTATTAGGTGCGGCATTAGGTTTTGAATACGCGGGTTTATCCATGCCGATGGGCGCGTTTATTGCGGGGATTATGCTGGCTAATTCTAGCTTTAGGCATCAATTAGAGGCGGATATCGAGCCGTTTAAAGGCTTATTGCTTGGGCTGTTTTTTATTACTATTGGCACCAGTATTAATCTGCACCTTTTATTTGCCAATCCTTGGGTTTTATTAGGCGGTTCTTTATTGCTGCTACTGGTTAAAACCTCGATTATTGGCAGTATTATTGCGTATACAGGGCAATCTAAGCGTAATAGCTTTAGGTTGGGTTTGATGCTGGCACAAGGCGGTGAATTTGCTTTTGTGGTGATGGCGCAGGCATTATCATTACATATTTTGGATAAGCAATCGACTGAGCAAATCACGATTGTTGTTGGCTTATCGATGGCGCTGAATGCCCCTTTGCTTCTGCTGTTTGAATCCTTAATTAAACGTAAAGGCAAAGAGAAGAAAGTTGATTATAGTAATGTAAAGTTTGAAACCAATAAAGTTATGATTGCTGGTTTTGGGCGCTTTGGCCAAGCTACAGGGCGATTATTGGCCGCTAAGGGGATGCAATTTACCGCCTTAGATAAAGATCCAGAGCATATTGAGTTTTTAAAGAAAGTAGGGCATAAAATTTATTTTGGCGATGCAACGCGTTATGATTTATTAAGAAAAGCAGGAGCTAAGCAGGCGAGTGTTTTATTAATTGCCATTGATAATATTAGCGATTCCCTGCATTTGGCTCAAATGGCAAAACGCAAATTTCCGCATTTAACTATTATTGCTAGAGCACATAATCGCACGCATGCTTTGTCTTTAATGGATTTAAATGTTGATGTGGTGATTCGTGAGGTATGGGAAAGCAGCTTAACGGCGGCGGAGCACACTTTACTGGCCTTGGGCTATGCACCGGCCCATGCTGAGCGAATGATTGATATTTTTCAGCGCCATGATGAAGCCTCTTTATTAGAGCAATTAGAACATAAAGACGATATGCCCGCCTTAATGGCTTTGGCTAAAGAAAATCGCCAACAAATGCACGATCTATTTGTGGCGGATAGAAATCTTTATGCAAGCGAAGAAACAAAAGTGGCGGGTAAATGAGTAATAGCCGTTGGGATATCTTTTGCCGCGTGGTGGATAATTACGGCGATATTGGCGTGTGTTGGCGATTAGCACGGCAATTGCACGCTGAATATGGCTTTACCGTGCGGCTGATGGTGGATGATTTAGCCAGCTTTCAGCGTATTCAAAGCGATATTGCCCTTGATCAATGCCAGCAGCAGTGTAGTGGCGTAGAAGTCTTGCACTGGCGCGAGCCTGCTATTGAGCTTGAACCCAGCGATGTGGTGATCGAGGCCTTTGCCTGTGATTTACCTGCCAGCTATATCGCCGCGATGAAGGCTATGCCGAGTGACCGAGTGTGGCTTAATTTAGAATACCTTTCTGGCGAAGATTGGGTGCTTGGCTGCCATGGCCTGCCATCGCCAGCTCAAGGCTTGCCTAAGTTCTTTTTCTTTCCTGGCTTTGTGGATGGCACAGGTGGAGTATTGGGCGAGCTGGTGCAGCGGGTGGCAAGGGCTGCGTGGTTGGTGGCGGATGCCGATGCGTATTTGGCGCAGTGGCAACGGCCACAGGCGGATTCCTTGAAGATTTCGCTATTTGCCTATGCAAACTCTGGCCTCGCCGAGTTATTACAGCTTTGGCAGAGCTCAAGCACGCCCGTGCAAGTATTTATGCCCGAAGGTTTGCTGCTGCCTTTGGCCAGCGCCGCGCTTGGGCAGGATCTGTGTGTTGGGCAAACTATTGCGCTTGGATCCCTAACGCTGACGGTGCTACCGATGCAATCGCAAGATGATTACGATCGGCTGCTATGGAGCTGCGATCTAAACTTTGTGCGGGGGGAGGATTCCTTTGTGCGGGCGCAGTGGGCTGGCCTACCTATGGTTTGGCATATCTATCCGCAAGATGACGACGCGCATAGGGTGAAATTAGCTGCGTTTTTGATGCATTATTTAGCCACTTGTCCACGTGAAGTGGCATTGGTTTTAAATGAATTTTGGCTGGCTTGGAATCATGCTGGCGATCTGCAAGCCGCATGGCACAAGCTTCTGCCAGCCTTGCCTAGCCTACGGGAACACGCTCAGGGCTGGGCAGAGCAATTATTACGACGCGGGGATCTTGCCACTAATCTGGTCAAATTCGTCAATAGCAAGGTAAAATACGGCGTTAAATTTTAACCATCATCTTAAGCTCTAGGTAAACACCGCAATGGCAATCAAAACTGCACAAGAAGTTCGCGTTGGTAACGTAATCATGGTTGACGGTCAACCTTGGGTCGTTCAAAAAACCGAAAACAGCAAGTCTGGCCGTAACTCTTCTGTTGTAAAAGTAAAAGCAAAAAGCTTGCTGGGCACTTCTGCATCAGAAAACGTTTACAAAGCGGATGAAAAATTTGAAGTAGTTACATTAGATCGCAAAGAATGTACTTACACCTACTTCGCTGATCCAATGTATGTATTTATGGATACTGAGTTCGAACAGTACGAAATCGAAAAAGACAATCTGGGCGATACCATCAACTTTATCGAAGACGGCATGCAAGATGTTTGCGATGTAACCTTCTACGACGGTAAGGCTATTTCGGTTGAAATGCCTACAACCATCGTGCGTGAAGTGGTTTACACCGAGCCAGCAGTTCGCGGCGATACTTCAGGCAAAGTAATGAAGCCAGCCCGTCTGGTGAATGGCTTTGAATTGCCAGTTGCGGCATTTATTGAAATCGGCGACAAAATCGAAATCGACACACGCTTCAACGAATTCAAAAAACGCGCTTAATCGCCGTTATGAATCAGATAAGCCACCTTGCAGAAGGTGGTTTTTTTTGTGCTTGAAAAACGTAACTTCAAACCAGCACGAAGTATTTTCTGAATTGCTTGGCAGTAGCTATAGTGGTATCAGCCCTATTGAATATTGCCCTTTATGACCCAGCCTCCTATTCCCCCTGATGAAACCGAGCGCTTGCATCTTTTGCACGCGCTGGGGCTGCTTGATACCGAAGCAGAGCCTGCTTTTGATCTGATTACGCGTTTGGTTTCTCAAATCCTGCAAGTGCCTATTGCCTTGGTTTCTTTGGTTGATGAGAACCGGCAATGGTTTAAATCCCGAGTGGGGCTAGATGCCACAGAAACGCCGCGTGAATTCGCTTTTTGCGCCCATAGCATTATGAATAGAGGCCCTATGCTTGTGCAGGATGCCACACAAGATAAGCGCTTCGCGGATAATCCTCTGGTGACTGGCCAGCCTAATATTCGTTTTTATGCAGGCATGCCGATTCGAAGCGCTGGCGGTTTGGCGCTTGGTACGCTCTGTGCGATTGATTCAAAACCCCGTGTCCTCACTCAAGATGAAGTGAGTATTTTGGTGGCTCTTGCCGATTTGATTAATAAAGAAGTGCAAATGCGTGAGGCCGTGTTGCTTGCACGCAGCCAGATGAATTATTCACAGAAAAAAATTCAGGCTATTGAGGCACGATTCCGTACGGTATTTGAGCGAGCCGGAGTGGGTATTGCCTTGGTTGCACCAGATGGTGGTTGGATTAGTGTGAATGATGCGCTTTGCCAGATTGTTGGCTATAGCAAGGCTGAATTATTCCAGCTTACATTTCAGGATATTACTTATCCAGATGATCTTGATAGCGATCTCAATCTGTTACAGCAGCTAGTGGCTGATAAAATTGATCGTTATCAGCTTGAAAAGCGTTATATCTGTAAAAACGGCAGCACGGTATGGGTGCAGCTAGTGGTGACCAAGTATGTGGGCCAGACGGGTGAGCTTGATTATTTTGTGTCGGTTATTAAGGACATACAGGCAAAGAAAGAGGCAGAAGCATCGCTTGTGGCCTTACAGCTTTCTTTAGAAGAGCGTGTGTTGGCCCGCACTCATGATTTACAAGAGGCTAATGAAAAGCTTTCTTTAGCCATTGCTCAGCAGCAGCAATCAGATCAAGCATTACGTAAACGTGAAGCAGAATTAAGCATGGTGATTGAAAATGCTAATGATGCTTATGTATGCACAGATCAGGCGGGTGTCATCATTGAGTGGAATCACCAGGCCGAGCAGACTTTTGGCTGGAGCGCATCAGAGGCCATTGGCTGCGCCTTAGATGAATTGATTATCCCCCCAGAAATGCGCGAGGCACACCGAGCAGGGATGAAGCATTATCATATTGCTGGTGAGCACAAGGTACTTAATCAGCGGCTAGAGCTACCTGCCTTACGGCGTGATGGGAGTGTGCTACCTACAGAGGTCAGAATTCGTGCTTTACATCTTGATGGGCAAGTCATTTTTAGTGCTTTTTTGCATGATATTACTGAGCGCAAACAGGCCGAATTAAAGCGTGAGCACGAGGCAAGGCATGATTTGCTTACTGGGCTACCTAATCGGCGAACGCTGTTTGAGCTAATTCCACAAGCGATCTCAAGGGCAAATCGTCTACGTGTTCCTCTGGCTATTGTATTTCTTGATTTAGATGGCTTTAAAGCGGTGAATGACACGTATGGGCATGAAGCGGGCGATGCCGTTTTATGCGCAATTGCCCAGCGCTTGCGTGAAAGTGTGCGCGATACCGATACGGTTGTACGCTTGGCTGGAGATGAATTTACTCTGATTTTAGAGCTTTTAAGTGGAGGTGTTCAGGATGCGTGTGTATTAGCAGAAAAGCTGCTGTTGCGTATTCAGGAGCCTATCTTACTTGGCCCAAATACTGCACATGTCAGTGCCAGTATTGGTATTACTCTTTATTTGCCCGGCACCGAAAAAACACCTGACCAACTAGTGAACACCGCCGATGCAGCAATGTACGAGGCCAAGCGAGCGGGTAAATCAAGAGTATGTGTGCAGTAGCTTTCTGCAAAATATCATGGCTTAGTATTGATTAGCTGAGCTTTAGGGTGGGCGTAGCAACGCACCCACCCTTAGCTATTATTACTTTAGCATCTTCCACAAAAAGCTGTATTCCAGCGCGGTCATGTCGGCTTTTTGCTTATTATCGGCTGCACCTGCGTGGCCGCCTTCCATATTTTCAAAATACCACGCCGATTTCACCCCCATGCTTTGCATCTTCGCCATCATTTTGCGTGCGTGCCCTGGGTGAACGCGATCATCTCGGGTGGAGGTGGTAAAGAGGATATTTGGGTATTGAGTTTTGACTTTGATATTTTGATAAGGCGAATATTTACTGATGTAATCCCACTCGGCGGGTACATCCGGATTGCCGTATTCTCCCATCCACGATGCGCCTGCCAGCAGCTTATTAAAGCGGCGCATATCCAGTAGCGGCACTTGGCAAACCACGGCACCGAATAGATCTGGGCGCTGCGTCATCATCACACCCATCAATAATCCACCATTACTGCCGCCCATAATGCCGAGTTTTTTAGGCTGGGTGATTTTCTTGCTAATGAGGTCTTCTGCTACGGCAATGAAATCATCGTAAGCTTTCTGACGGTTTTCTTTGAGTGCGGCTAAATGCCAGCGTGGGCCAAATTCACCACCACCACGAATATTGGCCAGCACATACACGCCGCCTTTTTCTAGCCAAGCTTTGCCAACACCCGCCGAATAATAAGGCGTAAGGCTTACCTCAAAGCCACCATAGCCATACAGCAGTGTTGGGGTATTGGCATCGAGTTTTAAGTTTTTAGGCTTAACAATAAAGTAGGGCACATGGGTGCCATCTTTAGAAACGGCTTGGTTTTGTGCGATTTCCATTTTGCTGGCGTCAAAAAAAGCGGGGCGTTGTTTAAGCAGCTCGCGCTCATCGCTGCCTGCTTTAGCAAGGTAAAGCGAATCTGGCGTCAGAAAATCGGCATGGGTAAAGAAATAATCATCGCTTGAATCGGCATCAATCGCCGTGGCACCAATACTGCCAAACGCGGGTGCATTGACGCTGCGTTGTGCCCATTGCCCATCTTTAAAGCGCCATTCGGTGAGGCGGCCTTTTACATTATCTAGTGATTCGATCAGCAGATAGTTTTTAGTGGCAGTTAGCCCATTAAGCGAGGTGCTTAGGCTAGGCGTAAACAGCGGCGTAAAATCCCGTTTACCGGCTTGGAAAGCATCAAAATTAATCGCCAGCAGACTGCCGCTTGGCCAAGTCTTATCGCCTATCGTCCACGCAGCTTTTACTGTAACTAGGAGCTGAGCGCCAAAAAACTGCACGTTGGCGTCGTCCGGAATCGCTATGCGGCTGAGTTTATCGCCACTTCTTAGATAAGTTTCATTGGTGTAAAACGTGACGCCACGGCGGATGATTTCGCGGCGAAAGCCAGGTTCTTCTGCCACAAGCGCCGAAACACTAATATCGGTTTTCTGCCCTTCAAAAATCGTCTTGGCGCTAGCAAGTGGTGTGCCGCGCTGCCAAAGCTTAACAATACGTGGATAGCCCGAATCAGTTTGGCTGTCTTTACCAAAATCGGTGGCAACAAAGATGGCGTCTTTACCTTGCCAACTGATTTCTGATTTAGCCTCTGGTAGGCTAAAGCCGTCTTTAACAAAGGCTTTTTGATTTAAATCGAATTCGCGGGTTTCTACCGCATCGGCACCGCCTTTAGAAAGGCTAATTAAGCAGCGATCATATTCTGGATAGCGGCATTCAGCGCCCTTATAAACCCAATTGGCATTTTCGGCCTTGGCTAATGCATCTAAATCTAATACGGTTTCCCATTCTGGATTGGCCGTTTTATAGCTGGCTAAAGTTGTGCGTCGCCAAACGCCGCGTGGATGCTCGCCATCGCGCCAAAAATTATAAAAATAGCCACCCATTTTATTTACATAGGCAATGCGTTCTTTAGAATTAAGAATATCCAGCACATCATTTTTAAGTGGAGCAAAACCTGCTTCTTTTTCTAGCATGCTACGGCTGGTGGCATTCTGCGCCTTCACCCAATCTAATGATTTTTTACCACCGACGTCTTCCAGCCACTCAAATTGATCGCTAGCTGCGTGGGCTAGTAGGCTGGCGCTGGCCAGTGCCATTGAAAGTAATACCTTTTGCATATTCTTCCTTGCTGAAATCAATGATTAAACAGAGTGGCAGGTATTGTGCGTACATATGCCATATGGGTTACAAAATATAGCATATTTGCCTAAGACAGGAGGGGGTTAGGCAATAAATGTGATGGGACTGTGCAATGATAGGGCGCAGAATTGTAGGGTGGGCACTGTTTTATCGTGCCCACGCGGCTAGAGCTAGAGCTAGAGCATAGACGCGTGGGCATAGTGCCCACCCTACATCTTTGATTGATTTTAATTGGATTTTCTCAGTGAAACTCCGTGTTCTCTGTGTTGTTTAAAGATTGGGGTTTAAATAAACGCCTATCAATTCCCAAACACCTGATCCCTCAGCATTTTAAGCTGATCCCTTAATTGAGCGGCTTTTTCGAATTCTAGGTTTTTTGCCGCGTCTATCATTTCTTTTTCTAGGCGTTTTAATTCTTTGGCGAGTGATTTTTCGTCAAATTCATTCAGCACTTTCTGGCGCTTCATTTCTAAGCGGGCGGCCACTGCGGCTTCTTCGTTATATACGCCGTCGATAATATCTTTAATGCGTTTAACTACGCCACGCGGGGTAATGCCGTTGGCTAAGTTAAATTCGGTTTGTTTGGTGCGGCGGCGTTCTGTTTCACTAATGGCTTTTTCCATCGATTTGGTAATTCGGTCGGCGTAAAGAATCGCTTTACCATTTAAATTACGCGCGGCGCGGCCTATGGTTTGAATTAAGCTGCGCTCTGATCTTAAAAAGCCCTCTTTATCGGCGTCTAAAATCGCCACCAGCGATACTTCGGGAATATCCAGCCCTTCACGCAATAAGTTAATCCCAATCAGCACATCAAATACGCCAAGGCGTAAATCGCGCAGGATTTCGACGCGCTCTACGGTATCAATATCCGAGTGCAAATAGCGCACTTTTACCCCGTGCTCGCTCAGATAATCAGTCAGTTGCTCGCTCATGCGTTTGGTAAGTGTGGTCACCAATACCCGCTCGCCAATATCGGTACGCAGCTTAATTTCAGAGAGTAAATCATCCACCTGCGTGCCCACAGGCCGCACTTCAATCAGCGGATCAACAAGGCCCGTTGGGCGTACCACTTGCTCTACCACTTGGCCTTGGTGCTTGGCCTCATAATCAGATGGCGTGGCGGAAACAAACACCGTTTGCGGCATCAGCTGCTCAAATTCTTCAAATTTAAGCGGGCGGTTATCCAGTGCAGAAGGCATGCGAAAGCCGTAATCAACTAGATTTTCTTTGCGTGATCGATCGCCCTTATACATCGCCCCAATCTGCGGAATGGTGACGTGGCTTTCGTCGACAATCATGATCGAATTGGGCGGCATATAGTTGATCAGCGTGGGCGGGGCCGAACCCGCTGGCTTGCCAGAAAAATGCCGCGAGTAGTTTTCAATGCCTTTGCAAAAGCCCATTTCGATCAGCATTTCTAAATCAAAACGTGTGCGCTGCTCCAGCCGCTGCGCCTCTACCAGCTTGTGTTCTTTGTAATAAAACGCCAGCCGGTCAGTCAGCTCTGCCTTAATGGTTTCGATAGCTTCCAGCACTTTTTCACGCGGAGTAACGTAATGGCTGCTAGGGAACACCGTAAAGCGGCCCACGCGCTGCTTGATATGCCCTGTAAGCGGGTCAAACAATTGCAGCGTTTCTAGCTCATCATCAAATAGATTGACCCGGAGCGCCAGCTCGGCGGATTCGGCGGGGAAAATATCGATTACATCGCCACGCACCCGAAAACAACCACGGCTAAAATCGGTGTCGTTTCTATCGTATTGCATGGCGGTCAGGCGTTTAATCATATCGCGCTGGGCAATACGCTCGCCTTCCTTCAGATGCAAAATCATTTTATGGTAGGAGCTAGGGTCACCAATACCGTAAATGGCGCTGACGGTGGCGACGATAATGCAATCGGGCCGCTCTAAAATCGCCTTGGTGGCGGATAGCCGCATCTGCTCGATATGCTCATTAATTGCTGAGTCTTTTTCGATAAATAAATCGCGGCTCGGCACATAAGCTTCAGGCTGATAATAGTCGTAGTAAGAAACAAAGTATTCAACCGCATTTTGCGGAAAGAATTCACGCATTTCCGAGTAAAGCTGCGCCGCCAGCGTTTTATTCGGTGCCAGCACAATCGCTGGCCGCCCAGATTGGGCAATCACATTGGCCATCGTATAAGTCTTACCCGAGCCCGTTACCCCAAGCAGGGTTTGATACTGCAAACCATCATCCAGGCCTTCAAGCAACTGAGCAATCGCTGTCGGCTGATCACCAGCAGGGGGAAAGGGCTGAAACAGGCGGTAAGGGCTGCCGGGGTAATCGACAAACATGGGCAAAATCCTGTGTTGACGAGGCGAAGTAGGCTTATTCTACCCAATAGAACGCTCGTGCGCTTTAATGGTTTTTGGGGGAGAGGGAAGGCTGTGATCATGGGGGATAGTAGAATCTGCAGGGGCGATCATGTTCGCTAGTTCTTTTGCCGTGAATATACTTTGATCTAACTTCTGTTTCCTTCAGTTTTCTCCCTATTTATCACTCTTTTAAGTTCGGCTTGGCGTAAAGCATTTCTATGTACTATCTTTTATTTTCTTGCGTTTATTAAAAGAATTTAATATTTTTTTAGTAAGTATTTGCAAGATTTAAGAAGCTGCTGTGAAAATCCATATTGATGCTCTTAATGAGAAATAGGAGATATATGAATAATTCTATTGTTCCCTTCCCTTCAGATGACTTTCTATGTGTAAGCATGTTTCAGAACAAGTCTAATCAACTGGAATTTTCCAGCTCATCTAATGGAATGGATTGGACTCTGGGAGTAGTGCCATTCCCAAGTATATTGGCCTGCAACCCTGTCTCTTATACTTTCGATGGTAAATTGTATATTGCCTATCAAGGGTATGGGCCATATCAAGGGATGAGCTCTGCAATTTATAAATTATATTTAGCCTCTACAGAAAATGGCATTGACTGGAATACTAATTCAGTGCCGATTGCGACTAATATTGGTGGTTATCATTGTGCTATGTTTTCATTTGACGGGGCATTTTGCATTATTTACCAAGAAGTGAATACAGCCAGACTTTGTCTTATTTCATCTTATGATGGTTCAAATTGGTCTACGCCGAGCTATGTTGGAGATTATGCAACTAAAACAGGTCCCTCAGTAACAGTTGATCAAAACACTATTTATCTGGTATTTCAAAATAATGACACTCAGCAATTAGTATTAACAACGTCAGTGGATTTAATTACTTGGTCGCCAGTAAGTATACTTTGTAATCAGCAATTAGCGTGCAACCCATCTATTTGTGTTCATCAGGGAGAGTTGTTTTTAATTTATCAGCCTTGGGCTGATGGCAAAGTGGTTGGAAAACTGTATTTTGCTACTTATGGTAATGGGATAAACTGGCAGTATGACTCTTCACCTATTTCAACAGAAATTGGTGGTTTTCCTGCCGTGATTACCGCATCTGAAACGGGTTTGTGTATTTTATATCAGATGATTAATAGTGCTTCACTTAGCTGTATGCAAAAGAATTACTCGGGAAACTGGGGGCCTACTCAAACGATATTGGATTTTGTTACATTAACTGGCCCAGCATTTTGTAATATACCTTATGCGTATGAAGCTGGCCGGAAACTTGCTGCAGCCCACCCTATTTATGCTTCAGATGATTTGCCTTTACCTGCAAATTGTATGGCTATTTTGGGGCCTGATGCAGAATATAATTGGGCGAATAAGCCAAAAGAAGCGGAAACATTCTGGGGCTTTACCGGTATCGTTGCTATTAAAGATACTCAATATGGCACTGATGCAAATCCAATTTCTTTAAAGGCAGGCTCGGTGATCATTTTTCCTGGAACGCATAGCCCCAAGTTGGCACGCAATGCAAAATCAATTTATGAGGGGTTTGCTCAGGTTAATTCAGTTCCTACAGATGCTATTTATAAAGGTTATGATGTTGCATTGGAGCCAGAGACCTCCTTGCATCAGCAGGTTTGTAAATTATATATGCCACCAAGCTATAAAGGCGGATTGCCGGCTTATATCAAAAATTTCATTGGATTTGCTTTTGATGTCACCGTGCAAAAAAAAGTTCCGAAATATTATATGTTATACAACAGCGGTCAACTCAATAATCCTTATTTTTACTATTTAAGCGATACCAATCAAAAGGTTCCTGCATCCATAATGTCAAAAGAATGGAGGAGTTGGTTAGCCGCATTTTGCACTAAAAATTTTCAAGGTTTAATTGAGAGATAAATTTTTAATTAAATATGGAGTAGCACTGTCTGTAAGGAATTATGCTGAAATTAATTGATTATTAAACAGCATGGTAGCTTGGGCTAAATATTTATTAGCCCAAGCTTTTCATTTACAGGGATGCGTTGGGCTGATAGAGCATGCCCAACCTACTTGCTGATCCAATTTCATTCGTTGGTTTCACCACATGCGCGCAAACCAACGTCAGAAAGACCTTTTAAGGGCCTTCGGCACGTTGATTTTGGAGCGGTAGCCACCGCGGGGGCGTTCTTTTCTTGAACGGCCAAGAAAAGAACCAAAAGAAGGCCGCCCCGACCAGCACGAAGGCCCCTCACTGCGGATAATCGGCTCGGCGGAAAAGGCTGCGCGCTCGCTGCCTCGCTACCCCTTTTCCGAAACCCCGAGCCGCTTATTCCTCGCTTCGGCGTGCTTCAAGGGGGATTTAAGTCCTATGCAAAGAGCTTGGTTATTGCATTTTTCTGCTGTTTGCAAATAAAAAAATAATTTTCTTGGCGTATAGAGGGCTTCATCCGCCCCATAAAACCATACACCTGATGCTCTGGCTTTCCCCTCGTGAACCCCATACTCCTCGTGCCCTTTATAATTCAAAGCTCAGGTTTTTTTACATGGCTGAATCATTGCGTTAAGGTGTCGCCATTGTTGAATCATGCACAGAAGCACTCCCAATGATAAATACTCCCCATTACTGCGAATTGAATGCTCAGCACCGTGCTGCGGCTGCTACATATGTGAACGATATTATCAGCGTGGCGATTGGTCATCGCAGCGATGAAGCGGCTTTGATTGTTTATGATGTTGAATGCCCTTTGGCGCAGGTGTTGGCGGATAGTTATCGCTTAGCTTTGCCCTGTGCGCAAGTGATTGAAATTAGCAGCGTGGATAATGATGCGGTGATGGCGGCGTTTCATGCTCAGCCTGCGGGGGCTTTGGTGGTGTTGATTCAATCAACGCATTTTCGCCTTGATGCCTATCGTTTGCGGGTGCAGTTGTTTAACCAAGAGTTAAAAGTCATCGAGCACGTGCATTTGGCTCGCATGGTGGCAGATGAAGCGCCTTTGTATATCGAAGCGCTGGCTTACGATGCTGCATATTATCGCGGCACGGGCGCGGCTTTGCAGGCGCGGATCAATGAGGCACCGCATGCACGCATCAGCAGCGGTGTGGGCCATGAGCTGATCTATGCGGGGCCACTTGAGGCCGCTAAGCTGAATGTGGGCGATTACCGCCAAATGAAGCATACAGGCGGGCAGTTTCCGATTGGCGAGGTGTTTACCGAGGCGCGTGATTTAACGCAGCTGAGCGGCCGTGCCGATATTTTTGTGTTTGGGGATACGAGCTTTCACTGTAATTTTCCGGCCTTGCCCATTACTTTGATTGTTGAGCAGGGCTGTGTGCTTGGGGTAGAAAACAGCACGCCGTATTTTGATGAAGTGCTGACTAAAATCCACGCGGTTGAAGGCGAAGTATGGGTGCGTGAATTAGGTTTGGGCCTCAATCGTGCGTTTAGCCGCGAGCAAACCGTGAGTGATATCGGTACTTTTGAGCGGCAATGTGGTATTCATCTATCGCTTGGTGCGAAGCACGGCAGCTACAACAAACCACAATTTAAGCGTAAAGACACGCGCTTTCACATCGATGTTTTCGTCGCGGCAACAGCCGTGTATTTGGGGGATGAAAACGTTTATATCGATGGGCAATGGCGGGTGTAAATCATCATGCTTTTAGCTTGCTGCTGATTGATCTGTTTTCGATTGCTGGTGCAATGCGCAGCACTTATGGTCATCTATTTTCCTGATTATCCCTCTTGCTCAAACAAAGCCATACATGTAGGCCAATATCCTGTAGGGGCGCTGCTTGCTGCGCCCTGTTCAGCGAGGGCGCAGCAAGCAGCGCCCCTACGAGTTAACTCTATTCATGTTGATATGCTCAGACAAACGACAAAAAATGAGCAAGAGACATAATCAGGTCTATTTTTGCTTAAAAAAAAGGCCCCGAAGCAAATTCGGGGCCTTAAAAGCTGCCGTGACGCAGTTCTTAGTAAGCGGTTTTTATAAGTACTCGCCGTTTACAGCGCGCTATGGCGCAGTTGTTCCAGAATCGCTGGGTTTTCTAGTGTGGAAATATCCTGAGTGATTTCTTCACCCTTGGCGATATTTCTAAGCAGGCGGCGCATGATTTTACCGGAGCGTGTTTTAGGCAGATTGTCGCCAAAGCGGATTTCATCCGGCTGAGCAATTTTGCCGATCTCGTGGGCTACCCATTCGCGTAGCTGCTTGGCTATCAACTTACCCGCTTCGCCTTCTGGGCGATCGCCTTTAAGCACCACAAACGCCACGACTGACTCGCCTTTAATTTCGTGCGGCCTGCCTACTACAGCAGCCTCTGCCACCAGTGGATTGGCGGCCAGTGCCGATTCAATTTCCATGGTGCCAAGGCGGTGGCCAGATACGTTTAGCACGTCGTCGATGCGGCCCATAATCCAGATATAGCCGTGCTCGTCGTAGTGCGCCGAATCGCCAGCAAGGTAGTACTTGCCGTTAAATTCATCCGGGAAGTAGGTGCTTTTAAAGCGCGCTGCATCGTTATAAATGGTGCGCACCAAAGAAGGGAAGGGGCGGGTAATCACCAGGGACCCGCCTTTGCCAGGCTCTACCGGCGCGCCGGATTCATCCACAATGGCCGTCATAATGCCCGGCAGTGGTAGGGTGCAAGAGCCTGGCTTGGTGGCCACTGCGCCCGGCAGTGGGGCCACCATATTGGAGCCGGTTTCGGTTTGCCACCAAGTATCCACAATCGGGCAGCGGCCGCCGCCGATCACCTCGTGATACCACATCCATGCATCTGGATTAATCGGCTCACCCACGGTGCCCAAGAGGCGCAGGCTAGATAAATCGTATTGCTTAGGTAGATCGCCGCCCAGTTTAATCAGCGAGCGGATGGCGGTAGGCGCGGTGTAAAAGGTGGTGACCTGATGTTTTTCAATCATCGCCCAGAAGCGGCCAGCATCGGGGTAAGTGGGCACGCCTTCAAATACCACTTGCGTTGCGCCAATACCCAGCGGGCCGTAAGTAATATAGCTGTGGCCAGTAATCCAGCCCACATCGGCGGTGCACCAGTAAACATCGTCTTCTTTGTAATCGAACACCCATTTCATTGATACTTGCGTACCCAAGAAATAGCCCGCGCTGGAGTGTTGAATACCCTTAGGCTTGCCGGTGGAGCCAGATGTATACAGCACAAACAGTGGATCTTCTGCGTTCATCCATTCTGGCTCGCATACATCCAGCTGGCCTTTCACCAGCTGATGCCACCAAACGTTATTGCTTTCGCTCCAATGATCGGGCTTGGTGCCGGTGCGTTGGAAAACAATCACTTTTTCGACAGATTCACAATTGCCAAGACCTAAGGCTTCGTCAGTCATGGCTTTTAGCGGGGTCGCTTTGCCGCCACGTACCGATTCATTGGCGGTAATCACAATTTTGGCCGTTGCATCTTGAATGCGATCGCGCAGCGCACCAGCAGAGAAGCCACCAAACACGACTGAGTGAATGGCACCAATCCGTGCGCAAGCTTGCATGGCGATGACGGCTTCGATGCTGTGTGGCATGTAAATCACCACACGATCACCCTTGACCACGCCAAGGCTCTTTAAGCCGTTAGCAAATTGGCAAACGCGGTGATACAGCTCGCGGTAAGTCACGCGTGAGACTGAGCCATCGTCGGCTTCAAAAATAATCGCTACTTTGTTGGCACGGCTTTCTAGGTGGCGATCTAAGCAGTTGTAAGAGACATTCATTTCGCCGTCTTCAAACCACTTAAAAAACGGCGCGTTTGATTCATCCAACACCTTGCTAAAAGGCTTTCTCCAGCTGACTAACTCACGGCCTAAATCGCCCCAAAAGCCTTGGTAATCGCTATTGGCTTTCTCACAAAGGGTGTGATAGCCCTCCATGCCGGATACATTGGCCTTGGTGCGGAAATCATCGGAAGGGGGAAACAGACGGGTTTCCTTAAGTACGGAATCAATGCTGCTCATATGGGGCTTCCTTCTTGCAGAGATAGTCAGATAAATCGGATTAAACCCAGAGTATCAGCGCACCTTTTACAAGGCTAATCGTGTTTTTTGATGGGGAGAATCAAAAAGGCTGATGTGAGGGTTTCTATGTAGTTTTCATCAGAAGGTGATGCATAAGGCGTGTGTGTTTTTTGATGGGGGGAATCAGAAAGACTGATGTGAGGTGTTTTACGCACATAGCATCTTTAATCTCAGGAGCGTTTAAAGCTGCTCCTTAGATTGAAGATGCTTCAGCAGACAGGCTTAATATGAACGCACTGGCGGGGCTCTCGCCTGTTTTATTGATTGGGCCTTTTATGCGGAAAGCTGCATATGCAAAATGGGGAATCGCTTGCCCATGCCATCAAGCTCGGAGCGACTGATGATTTTAAAACCCATGCGCTCATAAAAACGAATCGCTTGGGTGTTTTGTTTATTTACATCCACTTTGCTTGCCTGATGATGGGTGATGGCATCATTTAAAAGCATACAGCCTATTCCCAGCCCTCTATGCTCAGGAGCAATAAACAGCATCTCAATATTGTCCCCGCTTAATCCAATAAAACCGCATATTTTTGTCTGATTATCTTTTGCGCATTGTAGTGAGACTGCTGGGAAGAAATCGCTCAGCATTTTTGATTTATAAAATTGAATATCGTCTTCAGATAAAAAATCATGCGTAGCCCGTACCGATGATTCCCAAACACTTAATAGCTCAGGGTATTCATTGGGGGTAATCGCTAAAATTTGCATATTATTGTTTCCATAAATAAATAGAATCTTTACCATCGCCATTCAGTGATTTATTTTGCTCCACTAAAAGATAGCGAGTTTTACCATCAGCAATCAATTTAAACGCATGTAATCGGGTGTTGGCCGAAACAATATTTAAGCCCGTTTGCATTTGAGTAAAATCAGCGGGCGAATAGATCGTCGTTACGCCAGTGCTATTGGGGTAATGAAATGTGGTGCGGCTCATATTGCCTTGTGCATCAAAGCTTAAGCGTTCAGTTTGGCTGTCATCCTGGCAATCACTTACGCTGGTGGTAAAATTTTGCCCTGCCAGATCTAGAGCCGATGTCACTTTGATGGCATTGGCGGCGACTAAAACATAAGTCGCTTTTTTATCTTGAACGCCGCCCAAGCCTGGCTCGCACAGCATGGCGGCAAACGGCAGGTGTGGGTTTTCTGGCAGTTGATACACGCCGCTGCCGCCGCTTAAGCCATTGCCCCAGCTATATGTGCCATTACTGGCATAGGTGAAGCTGCCTTTAGGAAGAATAGGGCTGCTGATCCCTGCGCCGTAATCGCTGAGCTGCGCACTGCTCGTTTGCGAATCTGTGGCCGCGTAGTGGTAGGCGATGTATTTACTGCTGACTGTTGTGTGGGGGGTAGGGCTATCGTTACCACCGCCGCCACCACAGGCCGCTAAAGCAAATGTAATCAGGCAGATTGTATTTTTTTTCATGGGATTAAATCTTTGTGAGTGTGGATGTGAATTCAGTATTTAATAGGCCGTAAATTAAATCATTGCACCATTGATTATTTAATTTAAAGTTATCTCTTATCCTGCCTTCTTGTATAAAGCCTGAATGTTCTAATAGTTTGCTTGAGGCGATATTTCCTTCGCTTACTGTGGCGGTGATTTTGTGGAATAAACAGTCATTAAAGGCAAATTGCAATATGGCTTGCAAAGATTCTTTGCCATAGCCTTTACCTTGCAGGCTTGGGTGCAATAAATAGCCCACTTCGGCCTGCTGATAAGGCTGCCATTTGGGCATAAAGCTCGTTACGCCAACGGGGGTATGATTGGCTTTATCAAAAATAACCAAGCATAGCCAGTGTGCGCTGTGTTTATTCCAAGCTGCTAGGCGGCTATTAAATTTTCATTTATTTCATCGGTAGATATAGGGTCGCCTACATATTTCATTGTTTCTGGATGTTGATAAAGTTGGGTGAAAAAACCTCTATCTGCTTCGGTGAGAGACTTAATAATTAATCTTGGTGTTTCTGAACAGATGCTCATCTTATGGCCTGTTGTTTTTTTAATTCTTGGCTAAGCAATGAATAATTCATCAGTGAGATATATTTACCCTCTTTGATTTCGCACTCCCGGCTGATACCCTCTAAAGTAAAATTAAAGGCTTGCAGAAGCTGCTGCGATTTTACGTTTTCTATTTCTTTCCCTAGGCTAATAAAGCCAATTCACCCTGTAATAAAAATAATGCGGTAATGGCCATTAACCCTGCCATCGTGCCATTAAATAGCTTTAATTTTTTGGGAACGAGCAAATGCTGGCGTAAAGCATCGCCCAGCCATGCCCAAATACAGATGCAGGGTAAATTAATCAAAGCGCATAAAACGGCTAAGCCCGCTGCGGCGAGCATGCTATTTTGCTCGGCAGGCAAAAACAAAATTACGGTGTTGATCACCATCACCCATGCTTTGGGGTTAATCCACTGGAATAGCGCTGCGGCTAAAAAACTCATGGGCTTAGCGGCTTCTTTGCCCTCAGGCGATCCGGCTTTCCATATTTTCCACGATAGCCACAATAAATAAGCGCAGCCAAATACGCCTAAAATGGGGCGTACTGTATTAATACTGCTCATCACCCAAGCCAGAAGTACGCCAACGATAAACACCTGAATGCCGTGGCCAATGCTAATGCCTAATAAATGCGGAATGCTGCGGCGAAAGCCAAAATTGCCGCCAGAAGCCGCTAGCATCAGGTTATTGGGGCCGGGGGTGACGGACATCAGCGAGACATAGCTCAATAAGGCGGGGTTAAACATAGACTTGGCTCTGTATGGGTGAAAGGCAATTCATCATAAAAGCTTCGTCACAAAGGTTACAGTGTCATTGCTTGCTAATTTTTATGGGTACAATTTAGACATTGCGGTATTATCCAAAATGGATAGGTTTTATCTTGAAGTTGGGGGATGACTTTGCGCTGAATACGGTACTCGCTGGTGGTCAGCCTACAACCTAGCGATGGCGCGCGCAGTCCTATTAAGCGTGCCTTTGGAGGAAAGAGCCGCAATATACGCAGGCTCGCTACATTGTTTATGCCCTTGTGATAAAGCGTAAACTCCACCGATAAAGCGTGATACATCGCGACAGAATGCAGCAGATGTTAAGCAAGGAAGCCACCCTCTTCACTTGTGAATGAAACGTCAACAGAGCCTAGTGATGCAAATAGATACGCTTTATCAGCAGTTGGCCAATGATTTTGCGCAGGCAATCAGCCACGGCTCTTTGCCGCCCGGCTCCCGATTGCCATCGGTGCGTAAAACGGCACAAAGCCGCAGTTTGTCTTTGAATACGGTACTTACCGCCTATCGAATGTTGGAAGACCGTGGCCTAGTGGTGGCTAGGCCACAATCTGGCTATTACGTGCGCAGCCATTTGCCTATGCTACCAACGGGTAAAGTAGGCGCAGCGCCTAGCTCGGCTCAAGGCCCCGTCGGTGAGGTGCTGGATTTGATCGGTGCGGCCTTATTGGCCCAGCAAACACCGGGCTATATCAATCTGGCCTTAGCCTGCCCCAAGGGGGGGCACCCTAGCTGATCTGCTGCTATAGCATTTTCTGTAAGTGTTTCTCAATGAGTCAAAATTAAGACCATTGATATTCAATGCCCCTCCAGCTAGAATCAATTAAGTATCAATGATTTTTTGTTGATTTTTGGGGTGATTGGTCGATTTTTTACTTTGGAAGGGAATGTCATGAGCAATAATCATTGGCAGTTGCTGGAAGACATCCAGCAAAAGATGAAGCAGGCCTCAGATTTGCCTCGTGGGATCTTTAATGGAGTGGCTGAGCGTCTGGATGAAGCCCTTACAGGCTCATCGCGTGCGTCGATCGAAGCTTTGAATGCACAATTGGCAGGTTTATTGGATCGTTTGCTGAGCCTCGAACCGGCTACTGCTCAGGCTATTCTTGGCGCGCAGCCAGATCACAAAAATGAGCAAGCGGCTTATATCATTGGCCAAGTGAGCTTTGCACAACTATTGGCGGCACAAGCCGCAGAACGGCGAGTGGATGATGAGTTCACTACTTGGATGAGCAGTAGTTTGTTTAAGCCCTATATTGATGCGCTTGCTCGTAAGGATTTAAATGGGAAAGAGCTTGCTGAAATTTGCAATGAAGTACCAGAAACCGTTAGCCGAAAATTAAAACAATTACGGGAACTTGGCATTACTGAATTCAGGCGAGAAGGGACACGTTTTTATAATTTTTTGACTCCAGCTGCGCGTTCGGTTTTGTCTGAAAGCAAGTCTTTAGAGGTGAGCGACAAGCCTAAATTAACGCTTATCGCAGAGCTTCGTAGTGCTGCGCCATCTCATATGCAGCACAGTCAATCGCTCGCTCAGGCGGCATAACATGGCACAAGAAAATAGTATTGGTAAAATCGTTACGTTTTACTCTTTTAAAGGAGGAGTAGGACGGACAATGGCCGTGGCTAATTTGGCTTTTCTGGCGGCTTTAAATGGCAAGCGTGTGCTGGTTATGGATTGGGACCTGGAAGCGCCGGGGCTTGCGTATTATTTTCGAGGTTTGTTGAGTAGTGCAGAAACGAGGGCGCTTGGAGATGCACCGGGTGTCTTGGATATTTTAAGCGAGTGGAGCGCTACGATTGAGAAGGCAGAGTCAGACGAAGAAGTCTCCGCTTTGCAGCAGCGTTTTGAAGAAGGTTCGGTTTTTAAAGATTGTGTGCGAACTTTAATTGAAGCTGAGATGTCGGCCGATTTGCTACCTGCCACGGCGGCCCTAGATATTATTAGTGCGGGCAGTAATAAGGTTAAAGCGATCACAACAGCGGGTGATTTACCTTATGAAGAAGCGCTTGCTCAGTTTTCGTGGGCCGATTTTTTTGATAAATATGCAGGCGGCTTCGCATTAGAGCAATTGCGGCTTTGGGCAAAGAAGAATTACGATTTTGTACTCATAGATAGTCGGACGGGGTTATCTGATATTGCAGGCGTTTGCACCATGCAATTGCCAGATTCAGTGGCGCTATGTTTTGCACTCAATCAGCAAAATATTGATGGTATTGCTAAAGTTTCAGCCGCAATTCGTAGCAAGCGTCAGGATGCGGTGATTCAGCGTGCTATACCAATGCGGGTTGGAAATATCGATGCAGCAGATGGAAGTGATGCACAAGCGCGTGCTCTTTCTGCTTTAAGCCATATTGGTGGCGGTATTTCGGCGGATATCAAAGCAGATATGGCGATGTTATCTATTAAATTGGTTGATGATCTGCCCTTTTATGAAACGCTTGCGCCATTTGTAGCAAAAGACCCAGAGCTTGATAAATTGACCTTGAATTATCTACGTCTTGGAAAACATTTGCTGGATGTGTCTTTATCAATTCCGGTCTTTAATTCAGAAGTACTAAAAAAAATACAGCAACGCCTTCAGCCACGTAATGCAACAATTGAATATATTAATTCATTGCAATCGGCAGAGCCTGTGCGTGCAATTGATGAGTTAAGCCAATTAATTGATGCTGCGTATGATACGGCTGTAAATGGTGGTGTGCTGGATGAAATATATTTACATGCTTTACTTGAGGTGGGTATTGACATAAGTGAGCAGTATAGCATCGAGGACGATTTTTATATAAAATTGGAAAAAACACTAGATACTATTTGTGTTCTATATAAAAAAGAACCTGTGAAGTGGAAAGAGTTCCTTGTTTCTGAAATTCAATTGGTTATTGAATATTCAATGATGCACTTACCTGCTAATAATGTTAGAAAATGGTTTTGCGAACTGGATAATATCTTAGTAAATGAAGTATCTACTGCTTCTCGGTTAAAAAGAATGAATTATTTGCGGAGTTCCGCGCAAATTAGTCTGGATAATAACGATGGCGATGCATTGAATGATAGTGTTTCTCGTATTAATAATATTTACCAAAGTATTATTTCTGAAAAAGTGGTTCTTGACCCTGTAGAAAAAAAATCAATGCAGGCATCAATAGTAGATGTACAGTTATTGCTTGGAAATATTGCGTTAAAGAATAATGATATAGCTGAAGCTAGAGAATGCTATGAGAATGGTTTAAGTCTTTTTCCTAGTTTAGATCTAATTGAGACTGATACTGACTTAGGAATATTATGTTTTCGTCTTCACTATCAGCTTACTAAATTACCAATCTTGACAAAATTGGAGGCCGCTCAACATGCTAGCAAGGCTGTGCGTTTTTCTGGGCGTTTATTTCGATTTAAATTTTTTGAGTTAGCTAAGTTTGTGCTCCAAGCATCAGATTACCCTGAGGTTATTCTTGATTTTTGCGAATCATTTGTGAATGTAGCAGAGTCGAATAATCAATTGATATTATCTCAATACTTGTTGGGAGGGGCTTCAGGGAATGGTGTGAATTTAATTGATTTCATTAGTGATTTTTCTAAAATATTGATTGTTCATAATACTGAACGTGCAAACAGTGTGCTGCGTAGTTTGCTACAGCTCCTATCTTTTTCGTTTGATTCTCTTATTAGAAGAAAAATTATTCATGGTGATGCTATTGAATTAAGAGATAAACTGTCTTTTCAATTGAATGAGTTGAGTATTATATTAGCTGGGGCCGGCATTTCAATGGAAGATTTTTCAGGCTTGGCTAAAGCACAGAATGCCTATTCTGGGGCATTTTCGAGTGACGATTCATCTATGAATGCAGAATAAAAATGATGGAAGAGCATAGCCAAAACAAATCACCAGCCGATTTATTTCTTTGTCTTTTTGCAAAAGCAGAAGGCATGACCGCCCATCAACGGCGTACTGTTGTAAAGGATGCCACCTTTAAACCAAGTATTGAGAATGCATTAAGAAAGAACTCAGGGGATGATGCGTTTACTGCCGTAGAGGGGCTACTTTCCAAGGGAGGTGGCCTTCCGGCGGAGGTAAACGGTCGTATTTTAATGGCTATGCAGGCCATTGATGAATTTTTCTATCTCATTAACCCGCGTGCTCAATTTGTTCCTTTGGCTAAACCTGCTCATAAATTGCCTGATTGGCTGCGTGATTTACGGGATGCCCGCCGTATTTCTGGCCGCTATGCTCAAAATGAGAGATTTAATCTGGTACCGCGTGGCCCGCTGCTACGGCGGGATCGTGATGAAAATGCCTCTAATGCTGAAAGTCTATTGGATCGATTTACGGCTTTAACACCCGTGCCTATTACTTTAAGCATAGATACGCGCAAAATTAATGTTGAGTATGTCGTTATTGGTCTCGGCGCAATAGATGGGGTTGTTGCGGGTAAAAAAACAGGCCATGAAAAAGTTGTATTTATTCCGCTTGCTGAGAAAAAGGCTGATTTAGTTTTGAGTGAGCGAACTATTTCAGAGCAGCCCTATGTGGACTTTTTCTTAAGTCCCTCACTGAATGCTGCAAATATTATTCATGAGGTTTTAAAAAATACCGGCCCAGTTGATATTGCATTTGCGCCGGAGTTGGTGACCAAAGAAGAACATGCAGATAATTTGGCCGCATTACTGAATGCTAGCCCTGTTTTATCACGAATGATTATTGCAGGCTCAGGCCAGACAAGGGCGCTCTGCCCTGAAGGGCTGGCTTGGAATGAAGCACGCATATTCAATGGCAAGGGTAGCGAGTTATGGCGGCAAAGAAAGCTGTGGCCAGCAGGCTTAGCAGCGGAGCGGGCCAAGGAGTACGGGCTGGATTGCCCTGATGGCAAATTGGCGATGGAAGATAACGCCGAGGGTGACACTGTGGTGATTGCAGATCTTGATGGCTTGGGGAGATGCGTCGTACTTATTTGCCAAGATATTCAAGCCAAGCCTATGACCGCAGATTTAATTGATCGCTTTCAACCGGATTGGGTGTTCATCCCCGTGCTGGACCCTGGCGTACAAGAGGGGAGATGGGGCCATCAACGCTGCTTTGAGTTGAGTGAGGCGTCGAATACTCGTTTTATGATCGCTAGTAGTACGGCTCTTGCGGATAGGCTTGGTTGGAAAGACCCAGTTGCTTGTGGTTTGGCAATTGGCCCCAAGGCCCCTAGTGCAGACGGAGATCAGGGGCGTGTATGTAAAGAGGCAGAGATCTTAGCGGGTACAGCACCCGGCTATGCAAAAATTGAATGGCGTAGTGATGGGTGGAAAAAATCGACCTTAAGTGCAAATAAGTGAGTATTACGGCATTGATAGCGCATCAATGCCGTAGGTTGATTCAGCTATTAATTCACGCTGTATTCCTTAATATCTTTTAGCCGTTTAAATAGCCACAATCGTGAAGGGGCTTGCGTTGGCTTGCCTCGCCTAACATTAAATTTTACCGTGTCGGCTGCTGCCGCTACGCCATCAATTTTGCAGCCAGTTAGCTTGTCATCGCTGATCACGATGCCTTCAGGATCGATGCCGTTTTATCGGTGGCGAGCGTTTGCGGGGTATCGGACAGAGGCGCTTCTATACTTTGTTGTCGTCGGCATTTAAAATATCAGAGACTGAAACAAGGCTGGCTAATCATAAAAGCATCGTCATAAAGGTTGCAGTGTCATTGCTAGCCTATGTTTATGGGTACAATTTAGGCGTCGTGGCCTTACTCGGTACTTATGATGCAAATAGATACGCTTTATCAGCAGTTGGCCAATGATTTTGCACAGGCAATCAGCCACGGCTCTTTGCCGCCCGGCTCTCGATTGCCATCGGTGCGTAAAACGGCACAAAGCCGCAGTTTGTCTTTGAATACGGTACTCACCGCCTATCGAATGCTGGAAGACCGTGGCCTAGTGGTGGCTAGGCCACAATCTGGCTATTACGTGCGCAGCCATTTGCCTATGCTACCAACGGGCAAAGTAGGCGCAGCGCCTAGCTCGGCTCAAGGCCCCGCCGGTGAGGTGCTGGATTTGATCGGTGCGGCTTTATTGGCCCAGCAAACACCGGGCTATATCAATCTGGCCTTAGCCTGCCCCAAGGGCGGCGATTTTTACCCCAGCAATAAGCTAGCGCGAATCATGGGGCAGGTGCTTAGGCAGAATCCGGGCATGGTCAGTAGCTATGCTTTGCCGCCAGGATCAGAGCGATTACGTACCCAAATTGCCCGCCGCAGTGTAGAGCTGGGGATGTCTTTGCAGGCTGAAAACATCGTGCTGACTCATGGTTGTATGGAGGCTTTGCAATTATCGCTACGTGCTATCTGTGTGCATGGCGATGCCGTGGGGATTGAATCGCCTACCTATTTTAATTTGTTGCCACTGTTCAGCAGCTTAGGTTTAAAGGCGGTTGAAATACCGACTGATCCGCAAACGGGCATGTCACTCGATGCGCTTGAGCAATTGTTGGTTGATGGCCAGTTGCAGGCCATTGTGGCTATGCCCAATGTGCATAACCCTTTGGGCTGCAGCATGCCGCTGGAAAACAAGCGGCGGCTGGCTGGCCTGTTAAAGCGTTATCAAGTCCCCTTGATCGAAGACGCGCTTTACGCCGAATTACAATTTGCTGAAGCCTTTGCCCCAGCGGTAAAAGCGTTTGATGAAGAAGGTTGGGTGTTAATTTGCGCCAGTTACACCAAGACGCTGGCCCCTGATTTTAGAATTGGCTGGGTAGAGGGCGGGCGTTTTACCGAGCAGATTCGTAAGCTTAAATTCTCTTATTCCGTAGCCGAATCTATGGTGCTGAGCGAAACGCTGGGCTTGTTTTTAGAATCGGGCGGTTACGATCATCATCTGCGCCAGCTCAAGCGCCGCTACGCCATTCAGGTGGATAAAGTACGCGCATTGATCGCCGAGCATTTTCCGCAGGGCACCAGCGCCACCCAGCCTGCTGGTGGGTTTTTATTCTGGGTGGAGCTGCCAGCCAGCTGCGATAGCGTTAAATTATTTCACCGCGCCATTGCAGAGAAAATCAGCATCTCGCCCGGCCCGCTGTATTCCCCCAGCGGCCGCCATACCTCGGCGCTACGCTTATCCTGTTGCCAGCCATTAGATGAAAGCTATATCCAAGCTTTAGTCCGGCTGGGCGAGATGGCGCAGGACATTATGGATGAGGCGCTTTGTTGAGCTCCTTAAGGGGGATCTTTGCAAAGGGGCTAATATTTAATTGCTGGCAGTCAATTGAGTTACATCCTTGTATGGAGAATGGCTCTTTTATATAAAACGCAACGCTTTATTTGGCCCAGCATTTGCTTGGGGTTTGAATGGTGTTGGCGTTATTGAGCATTAGCTCAATCACTTTGCATTCACTATCTTTTGTTTGTGCTCCCTGTGCTGTTGCCTGTGCAACAAAACCATTGCTGCCAATACTAGGAAGAAGGGTGATGCGGTAGTAGCCGTTTTCGCTTAAATAACCGCTATCCGCGCCTAGCCCCAGCTGGCTAATCGTTCCATAAGATGTGTTATTCGCACGATATTTTTCCTGTGTTTGCAGCAGCTTGCTTAGGCTGACATAGGCATCCGTGCGATGAGATCTCAGAATAAAGCTGCTGTATGAGGGGAAAGCAATGGCAGCCAGAATGCCAATAATCGCGACCACAACCATGAGTTCGATCAGGGTAAAAGCATGTTGTTTATAGCGGTGCATGATGCGTCTTCTTATAAATAATCAACGATTAACAAGCTTTGTGTGCTTATTTATAAGTGATGGATAATGTTGTTTATACCTTTTTATGCCAAATGCGGCATTGCTGCCGCATTTGGATATTCACACGATCTGCCAATTAATTAACGCTGTATTCCTTAATATCTTTAGGCAGTTTAAATAGCCATAAACGAGAAGGGGCTTGCGTTGGATCGCCTCGGCTAATATTGAATTTCACCGTATCGGCGGCGGCCGCTACGCCGTCAATTTTGCAGCCACTTAATTTGCCATCGCTAATCACGCAATCGGTGGCGGTTTTGCCCTTACCGTCTTGCAGGCTGGCTTTGATATCAAAGTCATTGTCATTCACGATGGCGATGGTTTTGCCATCGATCATGGTTAAGCCCTCTGATTTCTCGGCCAGATAGCCAAAGCTCGCCACATCGTAATCAAATAGCTTGCTGCGTTTTACCATTTGCACGGCGGCTAAATCACTGGCGGAGCCAAATTCTAGTTCGCGTTTATCAGCCAATAATTTGCTGCTTAGATCGGTGGCGCTGCTGATATCGATCAGATAAATACTGCGATGCATCAGGCCGTCTTTTTGGATGCCTTGCTCAATCAGCAGAAAGCGCGTGTCAGATATCGCCAGCAGATCGCCAATTTTTAGCTCCTTGCTTTTGCTGTAATTGGCGTCAATCGGGTAGGCAAACATGCGGGTGGCTTTGCTAACCGGATCGTATTCGGTGATACGGGTAAACAGCGCCTTGCTTGATTTATTATTTTTGCTGTCGGTGATTTCCAAATTGCTTTGGATCGCGCCGTAGATTTTGCCGTTTGGCGTAATGGCAATGCCTTCAAAGCCACGGTTAGGTTGGCGATTGGCGAGTACGGCAGGTAGGCCACCTGCACCGGGGTAAAGTTTTTCTAAAATCTTGCCGGTTTTTGGATCGATGCGGATCAGGAAGGGGCCGTATTCATCGCAAATCCATAAATCACCATTTTTATCGACCACGATGCCTTCAGGGTCGATGCCGTTTTTATCGGTGGCGAGCGTTTGCAGGGTATCGGATAGAGGCACTTCTTTGCTGGAGCCGATTTCATTGGCAGCCGTTGGGCGGCCCGTGGTTTTGCTGCCGTCAGCATTTAAAATATCAGTGACTGAAATAAGGCTGGCTACGCCGTCTTTTAAGCGCATTACGCCAAACTTAGGTGTGAAATCGGGGGCGGGGAATACTTTGGTGGTGGTTCCATCGGCCAGAGTTGGCGAATCGGCATTTGGCCCGCGATCGCTCAATACATAAAATTCAATTGCGCCGTCGCTGGTTTTGCCTTTAAAGGCTAAAGCCGAGCCCAAGCTAAATGGAAAACCATTTGGGAAAGTGGCTTTCAGGCCCGCTAATGTGCCCGGATAGGCCACATTAAATTTGGGATCGACCACAATTTGATGTTTGGTCAGGCTGATATCGCCAATCTTGCTGGTATTGTCTTTGCCAAACTGGCTGGCGAGGGTGGATTCAAAGTGCTCGCTGGCTAAATTACGATCACGCACCTTTAGGCCGAGTTTAGCAAGCTCTGTGCCAAAGTCATTGCCACTTGCGGCTAATTTGATGCTGGATTCTGTTAATGATTTTAATAAATCACGCTGGGTGGCTTCAAGCTTAATGCCATTGCTTGGGTCGCCATCACTATCTAGTGTTTGCAGTAATTGGGCAATATTTAGTGCTTTATCATTAAAGCCGCTGCTTAAATCTGCAGGGGATAATTTAGCCGTAGCAATGGCTTTGCCTAAGACAACGCCACCAATTTTAAAGGTGATTTCATCACCCACTTGATATAAATAAAAGCCATCGGCTTTAGTGTATTGCGCGCTTGGATTACTGGTGGTGCTGTATTCTAGGCCTTCTACTGCTGAATCTTGAAATACGCCGCTGATAATAAATGGCTTATTATTTGTGCTGGTGGTGGTATCGGTGCTGTCGCTATTGCAAGCGGCTAATAGTGAACTAAGCGCAATACTGAGCGCAATTGTGCGGCGTTTCATTGGAATAACCCTGTTATTAAAATTAAATGAATAGTGCCATTTAAATATGACAAAGGGGTTAAGGTTGTAGTTTAAGCTAATATATTGATTAAATTAGTTTTATCTTTTTCAGGGGGGGGAATTAATCGATCCTATCAACTTAAGCCTGCGTTTTTAGTAGGGCGGGTGAAACCCGCGAGCGGCACTGAAAAACACATGGGTTTCACCCGCTCTACTAAAATCTATAATAAATTTAATTATTAAACTGGCATAACAAAAAACGCCATGCATTGCGCATGGCGTTGTGTTTTTTAATTAAAAATTCTTAATGTTTTGATGCACCTTCTGCACCTACCCCTGTCATAGAGCGGATAAATTGCGGCAGGAATGCAGCGCGTTCAGAATCAGCTTGGGCGCTCTTATCGGTGATAGAGAAGATCCATGTCATTAGGAAAGCCAATGTCATCGAGAAGATCGCTGGATTTTTATAAGGGAATAGCTCGCTGCCCTTAGCGTGGCCCAAAGTATCTACCCAAACGGCTGGGCCGAGGATAATTAGCACAACAGCGCAGATTAGCCCAGAGTAGCCGCCAATTACGGCTCCGCGCGTGGTTAAGCCTTTCCAGAACATGGATAGGAATAGCACTGGGAAGTTAGCCGATGCCGCAATCGAGAACGCTAAGCCCACCATAAAGGCGATATTTTGTTTCTCGAACAGAATACCCAGCAAGATAGCTACCACGCCTAAGGCCACGGTTGCATATTTAGACACGCGGATTTCTGTTGCTTCATCTGCACGTCCTTTACGCCAAACACTGGCGTATAAATCGTGTGAAACAGCAGAGGCACCAGAAAGAGTCAGGCCAGAAACCACGGCCAGAATAGTGGCAAAGGCCACCGCCGAGATAAAGCCTAAGAATAAGTCGCCACCCACTGCGTGCGAAAGGTGGATCGCCGCCATATTAGAGCCACCTAGCAACTTGCCTGCGGCGTCTTTATACGATGGATCAGTGGAAACCAGCATGATCGCGCCAAAGCCGATAATGAAGGTAAGGATGTAGAAGTAACCAATAAAACCAGTAGCCACAAACACAGATTTACGCGCCGCTTGAGCGTCTTTTACCGTAAAGAAGCGCATCAAAATATGCGGTAAACCTGCCGTACCAAACATCAGTGCTAAGCCCAGCGATATCGCATCGATAGGATTAGAAACCAAGCCACCTGGTGCCATGATGTTTTTAGCTGCTTTAACGGCGGCTTTGCCTGCATCAGATGCTTTTTCTACTAGCGTAGCGGCATCAGGTGAGTGGTTGGCCACGGCTTGCGCAGCAACGTCGGAGGCCGCAGAGGCTTTGATTGCTAGCAGCTGTGCACCCGCTTCTTTTACATGTACGGCTTGGGCAAACATGCCTTCCACGCTAAAGTTCACATGTTTTAGCACCATAAAGGCCATAAAGCTTGCGCCAGAGAGTAGTAGCACCGCTTTAATAATTTGTACCCATGTTGTAGCCAACATGCCACCAAAAATTACGTAAATCACCATCAGTACGCCAACCATTACTACAGCGGTGCTGTAATTCAGGCCAAATAGCAGCTGAATGAGCTTACCTGCACCTACCATTTGGGCAATCAGATACAAAGCCACCACGACTAAAGTGCCGGTTGCGGCAAAGGTGCGCACTGGGCCTTGCTGTAGGCGATAAGACGCTACATCCGCAAAAGTGTATTTACCAAGGTTACGTAGGCGCTCGGCTACCAAAAAGGTAATCACTGGCCAGCCTACCAAAAAGCCGAGGGAGTAGATCAGCCCGTCGTAACCGGTATCAAATACCAGTGCGGAAATCCCAAGGAAGGACGCAGCCGACATATAGTCGCCCGCAATGGCTAAGCCATTTTGAAAGCCGGTGATGCCACCACCAGCTGAGTAGAAATCTTTAGCCGAGCGTGTTTTACGCGCCGCCCAGTAAGTCACGCCAAGGGTAAAGGCCACAAATAGAAAAAACATAATAATGGCGTGCCAATTGATGGGCTGCTTAGTTACAGGGCCATCAATGCTGCCAGAGGCCCAAAGCGGTAGGCTGCTTAGGGCGAGAAGGGCCGCAAGGCCTAATTGTTTTTTGAACTGACTGATCATTGCTTGGCTTCCTCAATGATTTCACGGGTTAACTGATCAAATTCAGTGGCGCGCGAAACATAAATACCGGTGAGCACAAAGGCGGATAAAATCACCAAGATACCAATAGGAATGCCAATGGTGGTGATACTGCCAGCTGAAAGCGGGATCCCTAATGTTTTGGGAGAAAAGGCGATAACCAGAATAAAACCGTAGTAAATCACCAGCATGACTGATGATAAAAGCCAAGAGAGGCTGGTTTTCTTCTGGACCAATTCAGCAAACTTTGGGTTTTGCTGAATCCGGTCGATGATAGGATCATTCATTTAGACATCCTCCTAAAACAAGGTGAGATCCCCTAGGCTTGCCAGCAGGGGATAGGCAACACTTACTCTATTCGAGAGGGGGTGGGTATGCTAATTGCAATTTTTGATGCACAAAATCAGCAAAGCTGATGTTGCAATGCACAGAACGCATGGGCGGCTATATTTTAAATGCACATACTCTCTAGCTTATTCCTGAGAATAAACTGACAGGATTAGGGTTTTTGAGCATACTTTCCGCATGGAAATCTATCAAATACGCACCCTAGTGGCCGTTGCACAGCAGGGGCACCTCACCCAAGCCGCAGAGCTGCTGCATTTATCGCAGCCAGCCGTCACTGCGCAAATTAAAGCCTTGGAAGAAGAATTTGGCTTGCCGCTATTTGAGCGTTTCCCCGGCGGTGTGCAGCTGACCGAGGCAGGGAAATTGCTGCTGCCCGATGCAGAAAATATTTTGGCCTTGGCAAGAGCGATGCAAAATCGTGCTAAAGGGCTAGCAGGAGAGCCCCGAGGTAAGGTCAAGATTGGCACTATTGGCGTGCCTGCAAGGCTGCGTTTAGGCTCTTGGTTGGCTCATTTACGCGAGAAATATCCGCTGATTTCGGCACAAACCACCCATGGTATTTCGGTGAGTGTGCTGAACGATGTGCGGAAAAAAATCCTCGATGGTGGTTTTTATCTGGGGCGTAATCCCTATCAAAATGTGACCACTTTGCAACTCACCGAGATTGGTTTTTGTGTTGCACTGCCACCAGCCTTAGCAGGTGAGCTGGCCAATGCCGATTGGAAAACACTTGGTAAAACCGCTTGGCTTGGCTTGTCGCAATTTACTAGTCTTGCTGAAATTACTTTAGAGCTATGGCGCAGCCAAAATATTGCTCCTAAAGTGGTTGGTGAGTTTGATGAAGAAGCTACTTTGGTTGAGTTGGTTAAAGCAGGAATGGGGGTGGCTATTCTGGCAGAGCGCACGGCAAAGCGTTTTGCAGCGGACGGCTCAATTGCATTATGGCGGGGTGGGGAGATTGCAGTGCGAGTACCGCTACAGTTTATTTATTCGGCAGATAGGGAGCATGATCCTTTGATTGGCATGCTGCGTAGCTCGCTGAAAACGGAATGGGATCTGGCCTGAGAGGCTTGTCCATGAAAATTACTTGAAGGTGCTTCGTGCAGCTGTGATTTAAATATCAGCAGTGACTGCATGGCATATTGTTTCGTGGTTTTTTTAGTGGACTGCTCAATGTCTTTTAGCTGGCAAATAAAAAAGCCAGACGATGTCTGGCTTCAATAAAGCATGCTGGTTCGATAAAACCGATGCTTCTTATATCTTGCTACTGCTTTACTAGAAATACAAAAACCCCACTGGGAGCAGGGTTCTAGTATGAAGGTACCGTGCAACAACTGAATTACTTCAGCTTGGTTTCCTTGTAGATCACGTGTTTACGAACCACGGGATCGTACTTCTTGATTTCTAACTTAGTAGGCATAGTGCGCTTGTTCTTGGTCGTTGTGTAAAAGTGACCAGTACCGGCGCTGGATTCCAGCTTAATTTTTTCACGCATGATTTCTTACCTCAGCCTCAAACTTCGCCACGAGCGCGGAGATCCGCGAGGACGACTTCGATGCCTAGTTTATCGATAGTACGGAGTGCAGCGTTAGATACACGCAGACGAACAAAGCGGTTTTCGCTTTCTACCCAGAAACGACGGCTGTGTAGATTAGGAAGAAAACGACGCTTAGTTTTGTTATTGGCGTGGGAAACATTGTTCCCTGTCACTGGGCGCTTGCCGGTGACTTCACATACTCGTGCCATGGCGGGTAATTCCCTGACTTCTGAGAAAAACCGGATTTATAGCATAGATCCACTATTTGTTTCAAGAGCTATGTCACTTTGCACTAAGTTGGGCAGAAAACTTTCTTGCTATTTTTCAAGGGTTTTGGCGGCTAAAACCAGTCTTTCTGCGGCTTTGGCTGGGCTAATGTTGTTATTTTTCTAGTAGGAAAAAATGATCTCAAAAAATACACTTTTTGTGGCATCGTCTTGGGTCATATTACTGAGTTCAAGATGGCACTTAGTTGTTTTTGAGCTGGCTAGGCTAAAATTTTGGGCTGATTTTTTGGCGCAAGCATCAGGTTTTTTTAAACTCACCGCGCTGCGGGCCGGGAAATTGCCTTTGTGTCGCTTGAAATTAATTTGCGTGGTTTTGCTTGGCGTACGCGGAGCAGAGGATTGCAATTGGAATAAAGGCCGCGTGTGGATAGCAAAGCGATAAGCCTGATTCAGGCTTGTACTGCGAGCCTTGGCTGTTTTTGCATACGAAGGCGTCTGTATTAGTATTATTGCGGATCAGCTTAAAGCGGCCGTTCAACGCTATAAAAACTTTACGTCTTTAACGTGCGGGGCCACTAAAGTAAACAGGCGAGCAGCAGGTGGCGATGCTTGGGCATCTGCCACCCGTAGTTTAAAGAGAATAGTGGTTTATTCACTCGCAGGGGCTAGTACAGTGCGATTGCCATTGGTTTCCATGCCACTAACTAGGCCAGAGGCCTCCATCTGCTCAATCAGCCTCGCAGCGCGGTTATAGCCTATTCGCAACTGGCGCTGTACCGATGAAATGGATGCACGGCGGCTTTTTAGCACAAAGGCCACGGCTTCGTCGTAGAGTGGGTCGTTTTCATTATTGCTTTCACTGCTGCCACCACCCGCTGCGGCTTCTGCCTCAAAGCCCCCATTTAAGATGCCATCGATATAGTTAGGCTCGCCCTGTTGCTTCAGGTTTTCCACCACTTGATGCACTTCGTTGTCGTCCACAAACGCACCATGCACGCGCAGCGGGTAGCCACTGCCGGGCGGTAAGAACAACATATCGCCTTGTCCTAGCAAGGCTTCTGCCCCCATCTGATCAAGAATAGTGCGGCTATCAATTTTGCTAGAAACCTGAAACGCTAGCCGAGTTGGAATATTGGCTTTAATCAGGCCGGTAATTACGTCTACCGAAGGGCGCTGAGTTGCCAGAATCAGGTGGATGCCGGCCGCGCGGGCTTTTTGTGCCAGCCGCGCGATCAGCTCTTCAATCTTCTTGCCTGCCACCATAATGAGGTCGGCAAATTCATCTACCACCACCACAATAAAGGGCAGGTGCTCTAAGCGCTCAGGATCATCCGGCGTAAGCGCGAATGGGTTAGTGAGTGGCTTACCGGTTTTTTCTGCTTCGCGTATTTTTTGGTTGTAACCGGCAAGATTACGCACGCCAAAGGTGCTCATCAGGCGGTAGCGTTTTTCCATTTCGGCCACGCACCAGTTCAGCGCGTTGGCGGCCAGCTTCATATCGGTGACTACGGGCGCTAATAGATGAGGAATCCCTTCGTAAACCGATAGCTCTAGCATTTTGGGGTCGATCATAATAAAGCGCACTTCGTCGGCGGTGGCCTTATAAACCAGACTTAAAATCATGGCATTTACACCCACCGATTTACCCGAGCCGGTGGTCCCTGCCACCAGCATATGCGGCGCTTTACCCAGATCGGTCACAATGGGCTTGCCGGTGATGTCTTTACCTAATGCAATGGTTAGCTTGCTAGCCATGGCGTGATAAGGCTCGGAAGATAGGATCTCTGATAGGCGGATGATTTGGCGGCTTGGGTTGGGTAGCTCAAGGCCCATGCAGGTTTTATCTGGGATGGTTTCCACCACCCGTATCGATACCAATCCCAATGCCCGTGATAAATCCTTCATCAGATTCACAATTTGCGAGCCTTTTACCCCAACTGCCGGCTCGATCTCATAACGAGTAATCACGGGGCCTGGGTAGGCGGCAATCACTTTGACTTCAACATTAAAGTCGGCGAGTTTCTTCTCGATCAGCCTAGAGGTGAATTCCAGCGTGTCCTTGCTAATGGTTTCTTTAGCTGGCGGCGCTGGGGTCAGTAGCTTGATCGAAGGTAAGGCTTGATTGCTGGCAATAAGCGGCAGATCTTCGGCGTTAAATAGCGGCACTTGCGCGGCTTTTTGCTGCTCTTCTTGTGCTTTTTTGCTGAGCGGTTTGGGTACTGCTGGCGCTTCGCTATGCGTGGCTTCAATCCGCACGGGGGGCTTTTCATCGAAGCGTTTTTTCTCTGAGGTGACTTTCTCACTACGGATAACCGTGGCTTCGCGGCCAATTTTTCTATCTTGATAGGCTTGGATCGCATCCTGTGTTTTAAGGAAGGCCAGCTCAATTACCGTGCCTAGGTTTTCCATTAAGTGCAGCCAAGAAAGCCCTGTGAATAGCGAAACGCCGATACACATTGTGGCCACTAAAAATAATGTTGAGCCAGAAAAGCCAAAGCTTAAATACAGCCACCCCCCCAAGGACACGCCCAGAATGCCGCCAGGGGCTTGGGGTAAGGCCGCGGTGAGGCTATGCAGGCGCAATGCTTCAAAGCTAGAGCTGGATAAAATAATCAGCAGAAAACCAATGCAGGCAAACAATACGGTTGGGCGAGCGCCATCGCTTACATGATCGATGCGGCGATAGCCCCATAAAATGGCGGAGAAACAAAAGCCCACCCACCACCACGCAGAAAAGCCAAATAAATACAGTAAGACATCGGCAATCCACGCGCCCACGGCCCCGCCACGGTTATGAATCTCTGGCCGAGTGGCGCTGTGCGACCAGCCCGGGTCAATGGGGCTATAGGTACTTAGCACAAGCACCAGATAAATAACCAGCACAACCAGAATAAACCACCAAGATTCGCGTAATAAAATAGCGATTTGCGGTGGCAAGGCGGCGCGGCTGGAGACGTTCGCGACGTTTTTTTTACGAAATATGGCCATTTGGGCTGATGCTACTCAATAGATATGCGGCTAATTATAGCGGCAACATCCTACAAACAGCAGTGGGCTACTGCATTTGGGTAATAAACCATAATATTAATGGGATGGGCGTGCTTTCATTTGTGCAATTTTTGCTAAAGAGTTGCCCTAGATAAAGTTACTGTAGCACGGCATGCCGTGCCGCTACGAAGGCGCTAGGGAAAACCTGATTTATTCAGTTTCGTGATTCCCGCGCAGTCGGGAAACCAGTATTTACCTTGGATCTCTGATAAAAACATTCGGGGGTGCCGATTTAACCAGAGGTTTCCTAACTTGCTTTTTTTAGCTCGTTTAAGCGGGTATTGGCTTCATCAACGGCTTTGCTGTTTTTATTGATTTTTAAAGCAAGAAACTGTTCAAAATTAGCAATGGCTTTTTGTTTGTCGCCTTTCCTTTGATAGGCGATGCCAAGCCGGTATTGCCCGCCGAGATTCTTATCTAAATGCACGGCCTGCTCTAAGCTTTGAATGGCAGGATCAATTTTGGATTGTTCTAATAGGCTTTTGCCTAATCCCAAATGGAAACTCGCTTGATTGGGGTATTGAGTGAGCCGCCGCTGGAAAAGGGCGGCTGATTTGTCGGCTTGATTGTCGTTTAAATAAGCTAAGTCCAGCTGTAGCCAGATGCTCAGCAAGGTATCTAGCTCATCACCAGCCTTGGTAAGAAGCAATTCTGCCTGAGCTTGCTCAAACTTATCATCGGCAATCAATACAGAGGCACGCAATAAATGGCCTAAATTAGGCTGTAATTTAGCAAATTCCTCGGTATTCGCTTTGGCTTTGCTAATGCTGCCTCCCACAATACCTGGCGCTTGTAAGTAAAAATTATTGAGGCCATCGCGCGCTTCGTATGATTGGGGATCTAATTCAACTGCACGGGCGAATTCTGCCTTGATTTTACTGGCGTATTTAGCGGCAGTAAGCATGCCGGAGTTTTGCACCATCGTGCCATAGGTATTGCCTAGCCATAAATGGCAGGCTGATGAATTAGGATTAATTTCAATACATTTTTCTAAATAAGTAATTGATTCTGCTAGGTGTTTACTATCGCCACTCAGTACAGGAATTTGCCCTAGGCCAAGTAAAGCAATATCGTCTTTGGGATTGGCTTGTAGCTGCGCTTTTAACTGTTTTTCTGCTTCAGCATATTTCTTATCATTGAGTAATTGTTTGATATCTGCTGGGCTTGCTTGTGCAATGAAGGTGAGAAAGGCAAGGCAAAACATGACGATATAGCGGTGCATATCAGCATCCTGTTTTTTGTGCTGGGATGGGTGGATACAGAGGGGATTATTCTAGAAAGCGTTGTTGCCATGCTAGATAAAGCGCATAAGTGTGGCGCGAATATTCGTCTTTATCTTTAAATTGCTTGGCATCAAGTGGATCAAAAATATGATAATGGGCTACTTTATTCGGGGCGCAAATGATCTGCCAGAGTTTTTTCAATAGTGTGGTATTTGGGGCCCATTCAAAAGCCTCTTGCGCCTCGTAATGTAAAAAAACTGGCAAGATAGGCACACCTGTTGCTAATGAAACAGTAAATGCGCCATAAAGAAATTTATCCCATAAACGCCGGCCTTTGCAGCCGCCTTCTGGATAAAGCGCAATTGAGTGACCCGCTAGCACCGCGCTAATCATATTTTGCAATGCGGCTTGCCGAGCGTCTTTTTGCTCCCGTTGTACAAATAAAGTGCCTGCCGCCTCGGCAATCCGCCCAACAAACCACCAATTGCGTACTTCGGCTTTGGCTAAATTTCTAACAGGGAAAAAAGCCGGAATGCCGACATCTTCAAAGGCTGAAGGATGATTGGCGATCAAGATATATTGGCGAGGAAGGGGGGCTTGGTGGTGCTGGTGTAAACGTAGCTCTACTCCCAGCGCCCTAATAAAACAACGGCACCAGCTCTGAAATAGTGTGGGGTAAAAACCGAGCCAAGCCATCGGCAGACGGGCTAAGGCCATCATCAAGAGCGTAAAACACAGCAGATCTAGCCCAGCAATAAGAAGACGAAGCCATTTTGCAAGCCAAAGCATGGGAGTTCTCCGCAGGGCGATGGAGGGGCTGGGATGAAGTGCAAAAATACGGCGAAATTTTTTACATCACGATAAAAGCGGGCTGCCTGCGGACGGCGCTTACAAAAAATGGCTTAAGATAAAAACCCTGCTAGTTTGTTTTCTAGCACCCTTGGATTTTCACCATTGGCGATGGCAACTAAGCCTTCGAGTAACATTTCACGGCGTTTTATTTCGGTTTGGATATGCTGTTTTAGCTTGTGTGCAATGGGCAGAAACAGCAGGTTGGCCATGGCAACCCCATAAATGGTGGCGACAAAGGCCACAGCAATCCCCGCACCTAGCTTGGATGGGTCGGTTAGGTTTTCCATCACATGAATCAGCCCCATTACCGCGCCGATAATGCCGATCGTGGGAGAGTAGCCACCGGCCGCTTCCCAAATTTTGGCCGCGGAGCGTGCACGATCTTCAAATGAATCGATATCAAGCTCCATCGCGCGGCGGATGACTTCTGGCTCGGCTCCATCTACAACCATTTGCAGTGCGCGTTTTACAAAAATATCTTTTTCGCTTTGCACATAGGCTTCTAAAGCCAATAAGCCACCACGACGAGCTTGTTGGCTCCAGTTTAATAAAACGCCTAGTTGTTTTTTAAAATCATGTTGTGGGGGGATAAATACCCACTTCACCATTTTTATCCCTGCAATAAAATGATCTTGCCGAGTTTGCAGCATGACGGCCCCTAAGGTGCCACCCGTTACAATTAAAAAAGCTGTGGCTTGCATCAAAGACGCAACGTGGCCGCCTTCTAAAACTTGGCCAAGAATCACTGCAGTTAAGCCTAGTAAAATACCAAAAATACTAATTTTATCCATAAGTCTTTATCAACTCGTCCAATCGCCTAATCTGGCCCTTAAGCGGGCAATGGCTTGGCTGTGCAACTGGCAAACCCGTGATTCGGTTACACCTAGCACAGCCCCAATTTCTTTAAGATTGAGTTCTTCATCGTAATACAGCGCCATGACCAGTTTTTCACGCTCTGGTAGCTCGTCAATGCCCTTAATTAAATTTTGCTGAAAATTTGCATCTGCCAGTTGCTGCAGCGGATTAATCGCATGGTCGGCAGCGTATTGAACGCTGTGATGGTTTTCATCTTCGTCTTCAAGATCTTCAAGGTGCACCAGTTGGTGGCCTCGCGCTTCGCTCAGTAGGTCTTGATAGGCTTCTAAATCGAGCTGTAGGTACTTTGCAACTTCACTCTCTAGCGGCGCTCTACCTAGCTTGTGGCCTAGGGCCAGCATGGCGGCTTCGATATCGCGCATATGCTTGCGGGCGTGGCGAGGCATCCAATCGGCGCTTCTTAATTCATCGAGCATGGCACCGCGAATACGCTGTGAGGCAAAGGTTTCAAACAGCACTCCTGCATTCGGATCAAAGTTTTTTGCCGCTTCCATCAAGCCCATCATGCCCACTTGAATCAAATCATCGACTTCTACACTCGCAGGCAAACGGCTCACCATATGATAGGCGATCCTTTTGACCAAGGGTGCGTGCCGAGTGACGTAATCTTCATCTTGGCTTGCCTGAGTCTGACGATAAAGGGATAGTGCGCGTGGCGCTGCCATTTGTTTCTACTGTGAGGGAGGCTAAAATCAGTTTAGCCGACCGTCTAAGAAGTTGGGGATGAAATCAGTTTGCTTTCTAATTGTTTAAGCGTACTGGCAAGTGCTTTGTCTAATCCTGCCGCTATATCGCTAGCACTCGTGCCAGATAATGGCTCGTTTGCCGTAAGAATAGTATCGAGTATAACAGGGGACTTCGCAGAGCTTAAGCGTATATGCAGTTTTGCTACGGCAATAGGCTTTGCTTGCAAATCGGTATGCAGCGTGAGCAATTCACCGCTGAGTTGGTAATCTGCGGTCTGATTTGAGGATAAGGGCAGCACTTCGCTAAATAAGCCACTGCTTTTTAACCAAGTTTGCGCATGGGCTGTTATTAAGCCTGTGGGGGAAGAGAGCCATTCGCGGTAAGGATCTTTGGCAAAGCGTTGGGCGCTTTCACGGTAAAAAAAGTGACGCTCGCCAAACGGAGCTTGGGCGCTAAAGGCTTTGATTTGCAGCGTGCCTTTAAATTGCACCGCATGGCTGAGCCCGCTGCGCTCAATCACAGGCAAATAAGTTTCTTTGCTAGGAATGGCCGTGCCGCAGGCGGCGATCAAGGCACTACAGAGTAAGAGAATCAGGCGTTTCATAGGGATTTAGTCATTTTAAAGTTATTTCCTGATGGTAAGAAGTCGACGCTTTTTACTGTGTAACATCCGTCATTTATTTGGTAAAACATAAGGCGCGGGTGGTTTGCCAAGTAGTAGCCCGGTTGGGTTTGCTCTTGCAGCTTCACTGATTACGCGTAAGTCTTCGCTGATTTGTTGCATATTACTGAGCGTGTTATCTAAGCCGCCTTCATGTTGCTCTAATAGTTTATCTAGGCGGCTTAAGCTGCTCTCCATTTTTTGTAAGCTGCCAACGAGATGTGGGTTTTCTAGCAGGGCGCGTGCTTGTTTGGCGCTGGCGGCTAGATCGCTTGGGGCGCTGGCCCAAGCTGGATCGGTAAGGAGTTTTTGTAAGGCTTGATTACTGCTACGGGCTTCGTGCATCAGGCCACTGGCTTCGGTACTGAGCTCAGAGAAAGGAATTTTTTCTAGCTTATCCGTAATTAAAAGCATTTTTTGTGCGAGGGCTTGCAAAGGAATGTCATTCATCTTGCTATTGGCCGTGCTTAAGACTTGATTTAAATTGTTGATTAATCCTTCAATATCTAGCTTTTGTAGGCGTATCGCCAAGTTTTGGGTGGCGTTGACAAGCTGGGCCACGGTGCTTCTGGCTGAAGGAATATACAAATGTTGGGGCTGCCATTGCATAGCTAGGCTGGGGTTGCGCTCTAGATCTTGATAGTCAATTTCTAAGTAGCTAGTACCCGTTAGGCCTTGAGGATTAAGCCGAATCCGCAGGCCTTTGGCGATTTCTTTATCTAAATAGCTTTGATCAGGAAACGGCATGTTTTTGCCGCCAAATAATTCAGGGCGAAGTTTGGTCTCGATCAGCACATATTGCTGGCGCTCACTGGGGGGCAAATCCTGCTGATAGCGTGAATATGTAAAGCCAATATGGCTGACCTCCCCCACGACCACACCGCGATATTTTACTTTTGAGCCAATATCAACACCCTGTACTGATTCATTAAAGTAGCTTTCTAAGGTAATGGTGGTGCGTGTCCAGCGGCCAGCCCCAAAAGCAATGGCGAGGATGAGGCAAATACTGAGGGCAGCTAGGACAAATACGCCTAGGCGAAAATAGTGCTTTTGTGTGGTCATCATTGGGCCAGGGGTTTAATGCGCTTTAACGATTAATCATTTTTATGCGAATGCATTAAAAATACTCAGTCCACGAACTGCAGGAAAAACATGAATAGACCCGCATCGTGATTGCTCTTACTTGTTGAATCCGCCATGGTTTAAATATAAAGCAGCTCAATCGATTGGGAGCCTCGAAAAACCTAAATAAAGATGGGTATTTCGAGGTTTCCAATTGCTTATGCTTGCAGATCAAGCAAGGAGATACGCTTAATATTCCACGGATTTTTTCGTGCTTTTAGGGGACAAAAAATAGTTATGATTCGTAACAAAGTTGCGCGTCGGCAAGATAGATCGCCTTACAAGTGTCGGGTAAAAAAGTTGCTGATCCGAGGGTCGGGGTCTGCAGCTAGCGTTTTAGGTGCGCCAATGGCAATGATGCCCTGTGCGTGTTTATCCAGCATGATGGCGCGGTCTGCAATGGTGAAAATACTGGCTAGCTCGTGGGTGACCACAATAAAGGTGGTGTGCAGGCTATGTGCTAATTGCAAAATCAAGGTATCTAACTCGGCGGCGGTGATGGGGTCTAACCCTGCTGATGGCTCGTCTAAAAACAAAACTTGAGGGTCTAGGGCCAGCGCACGGGCAATGGCGGCGCGTTTTTGCATTCCGCCTGATAGCGCACTGGGTAAAAAATCTGCATAGGCATCCAGCCCCACCAAGCGCAGCTTTAGCCTGGCAACGATTTCACGGGCGGCATCATTGAGCGGGGTATATTCTGCCAGCGGCAGCATGACGTTTTCTAGCACCGTCAGCGAGCCAAATAACGCCCCCGATTGATACATCACTCCAATACGGGCCAAGATACGCTGCCGTGTTTCGCCTTGCGCACTCATGATGTCTTCGTCGCCAATCAGTACCGCGCCTTGTTGCGCGGGCAAAAGGCCGATCATATGTTTGAGTAAGGTGGATTTGCCGCAACCTGATCCACCTAAAATGGTAATGATTTCGCCCTTGCTAACCTCAAAGCTGATATCACGCAAAATAACGCGATTGCCATAGCCGCATTGCAATTGTTTGACTTGAATAATGGCGTCTTGCATCACCAGCCCAATAAGTAGAAAACAAAAGCAAATAGGCCGTCGCTAACCACAACAGCCACAATGCTGCTCACAACGGCTTGCGTGGTGGCGGCCCCTACGGCGCTGGCTCCACTGCCCGCTTGCAAGCCCCTAAAACAACCAATCAGCGCGATTTCCATACCAAAGATGGCCGCCTTAAATAAGCCACCGGTAAAGTCGCCTAAATGCACAATGGTTGAAACGCGGCTGATATACGTTTGGATGGGGATATTAAAACTGAGCATCACAATGGCCGCGCCTACAAGGCCAATCAATACCGCACAAGCCGACAGCAGCGGGGCCATCAGCGTAGTGGCAATAATTCTGGGTAGCACTAAATAGCGTATGGGATTCAGGCCCAAGGTGGTGAGGGCATTTAATTCTTCGTTTACTTTCATGCTGGCAAGCTCAGCGGCAAAAGCTGCGCCAGTACGGCCAGCTAGTAAAATCGCCATCATTAAGGGGGCCAGCTCACGCACCAAGGATAGGCCTACTAAATCGGCAACAAATACTTCTGCGCCAAATTGACGCATGGGGATCGCCGATTGAAACGCTAAGATCATTCCCAAAAGGGCGGCAATCAGAGCCACGATAGGCAGGGCATCTGCGCCATTTTTACTGGCGGTGGCAATCACTTCTGTAATGCGTAGTTTACTGGGGGAGAGCAGCACTTGGTGCATGGCGGCACTGAGCTCGCCCAGATAGCTGATGGCGTGACGCAGCGCCGTTTTATGCTCGGCGGTTGCTTTGCCAAGGGCGGTGAGCCAGCCTATTTTCGCAGGGATAGGCGCTTGATAGAGCGGAGTTTCGACTTGAAACGCGTCGAGTAATTCGGCAAAGGGAGGGGCTAGCTGCTTGATCTTGGCTCCGCCCTGAATCAGCAGATAAAACAGCGCCACACCGGCCCCATCGCAATAGCTTACTTTGCTGGCGTCTACTTCACAGACACCCAGCTTGCTGGCTGGGGCCCAGAGAGGGGCAACCGTCTGGGCGTCTAGGCGGCCAGAGAGTTGGATTGTGTGGTCTGTGGGGTTGATTTCGAGTTGAGTCATCAGTGTTGAAGTTGTTCAGCCAGCAGGCGGCTGGATTCAACCAAGCGGTAAAGAAAGCCGGTGCGATCTAGGCTATGGCTAGGTTTACGCCAGCGCAGCATCACATCGGCCAGTTGGCGAAAGGCATGGCTGGATTCTGCGTCAGGGAAAGCATCCAGCACCGTGCGGCCTAAGCGCCCTGCTCTTTGTAGTTTTTCGTCTTCTGGCACATAGCCAATCAGCTTCATTTGCGCTGCATCGCCTAAATATTGTTTGGCGACGCTTTTAAGGCGGTTAAAAATAAGCCCCGCCTCGGTAATGGTATCGACGCGATTCACTAACACTCTAAATTCACGCCTTGCGTATTCTGTGCTGAGTAATTTAATGGTGGCGTAGGCATCGGTTAGCGATTCGGCGCTATTAGAAACAATCACCATTACATCATCTGCCGCCAAGCTGAGGCAGGGCACGCCATGGCCGGCGGAGGGGCGAGTATCGAGTAGCAAAAATTCAACATATTGGGTGAGTTGCTCAAACTCGGCGGATAGCCAAGTTAACTCTCGCTCATTTAGGCTGCTTAGCACCGTCGCTTTAGCGCAGATAGGCAGGATAGAAAAACCTGCATCGGTGGCCAGCAGGGTATCAGCAAGGGTCACTTCGCGGCGTAGTACATGATCTAGCTCGTGCTTTTGCTCTATGCGCATGCGATGGGCCACATTGCCCATGCCGCTAAATTCATCCAGCAGAATGACCTCACGATTGCGCTCGGCCAGCGCTGCGGCTAGGTTAATGGCCAACGTGGTGGTGCCACTGCCGCCACGCCCGCCATTTAAGCTGATGCTGCGGCAGGGGATGGGGGCAATCATGGCCCGTAGGCCCGCTGCCTGATCGGACCACAGACTAGCCACGGGAATGGCTCGCATGATTCATATTAAAATCGAGCGGATTATCCATGGTGCCGCCTTGCGATCCCATATAGAGCGGGAACTCATCAGGCTTTAAGGTAAAAGCGCTATTTTGCGTTTCAGCCCTAAAAGCGCGGTCGACTAAGTAAGACACATTGGCACGGTGCAAGTCTTCTGGCACACGCTGGCCATTGGTTAAAAAGTGCAAGCGCAGCTTATGCCGAATCGCCACATCAAGGCAGCCGCCTAGATTCATGGCTTCGTCGAGCTTGGTAAGAATACATCCAGCTAAATGGGTGTTGCGGTAGCGGCGGGCTACATCGTCTAGCGTGCCGGTTTGGGCATTGGCCGCCAGCAGCAGCAGGGTAGAGACATTGTCTTCATCAAATAGCGCCAGTTGCTCGCTGATGCGTTGATCACGTTGGCCCATGCCGACGGTATCGATCAGCACTAAGTGCTTTTCGCTTAGATCGGCGAGGGTAAATTGCAGATCGGTTTCGTCTTTGACTTCGTGCACCGGCACACCAATAATGCGGCCGTAAATGCGCAGCTGATCGTGAGCACCAATCCGGTAGCTATCGGTAGTGAGCAGCGCTACCGAATCTGGCCCGTGCAGTAGGGCGCAACGCGCTGCCAGCTTGGCCACCGTGGTGGTTTTGCCGACGCCAGTGGGGCCGATGAGGGCATACACACCGCCACGGTTAATTAAATCATCGTCGGTGGTAGCGGCGGCTAAATTATGCGTGAGCGCGGCTTTAACCCAGCGCATACCTTGATCAAGCGTCATTTGCGCAGGCATTTTTTCGACCAGCTGACGTGATAAGGCGGGGCAAAATCCAGCGGATAGTAATTGGCGTAGCGCTTCTAGTTTTTCGGGGGCGTGACGAGATAACTCTCCCCAAGCCATGCCCGCTAATTGGCTTTCTAATAAGCCGCGCAATAGGCGGATTTCCCGTGCAATTCCATCCATGGCTTCTTTATCAGCAGGATTTTGTGCCACGGGTGAGGCGTCATCTTCAAAACTAAAGGTAGGTAAGGCGCGTTCTGGCGCTGGGCGGCGTGGTGCTGGCGTGGCAGCCCGTGGCGGGGGGCGGCTGGGGCGCGGCTGCTGGTATTCTGGATTACTATCTAGCGGTAAGGGGGCTTCTACTCGCTGTGATGCGGCGGGTGTGCTGCGGTTGCTGCGCAGCACCATAGGCTCATCGTGCACGATGTGATCGGTACTTGGCTCTGTATCGTCGTCATCAGGAATGGCGTAAGAGCGGGCGAGCGCCTTACTAATCGGTGCAGCGGCTTGGGCGCTTTGCAGCAGTTTTGCGCCATTTTGCGCGCCACGGCTGCTGGGGGCGGGGCGTGGCTGTGCTGCAACACTTTGGACATTGGTGAGGGAGGCTACATCGGCATCGGCTACGGCCATGATCTCTATCCCGCCACCGGATACTTGGCGGTTTGATAGGATCAGCGCGTCTGGGCCAAGCTCATCTCGAACTTGGCGCAGCGCATCACGCGTCGTTGCTCCGTAGAACTTTTTTACGACCATATCCAGTTGCCGTCTGAAAACACGAGTTATCCTTATGCATTGCGAGCAATGCGTATTTTGGGTGTTAGTTTAAGCTAACGAAAAATCAAAAAGATCGGTAAGCATACAGAAGAGGCACATTATGTGCGCCGCAAAAGGCGACTTGTTTGTTCTGACTTGAGTAAATAGCCATTCGTAATGTTGATTTTTATGTTTTAAGCATATTGAGTGGCTAATTAATTATTTATGATCTTGTTATAAAAAGACAATTATTTTTAGCTTATCTTCCATTTAAAGCCTTTCTGTATTGCTGTCGCTGCTTGCTGAACTGTAAATGCTGTTTACATTAATGCATCTGGCGCTAGAAATAATGCACTGTTATTGAGCTATAAGGCGTATTTAGTTTTAAGACCAAGCAAGTAGTTAAGTTTAATTTGCACCCAGCATCCCTACAATTCGAATGGTTTTGCTATCGGGTATCTCGGTATGCGCAATCACACGTAATCCGGGAATAGAGCGGCGTAAAAAACGGCTCAGCATAGGGCGTAGCTGGGCTGGGGCGATTAATACTGTGCTTAAACCTTGTTGCTCTAATTGATCAGATAATTCAGAAGCTTGTTTGAGTACGCGCTCCGCAAGGCCTGGTTCTAATCCACCTTGTGCATTACCCGATACGGCAGAGAGCAGAATATTTTCTAATTGTGGCTCTAAGGTCACAACTTGCAATTCATTTTCACCAGGAAATAGCTGGTGAACAATCGCTCGGCCTAATGCCACCCGCACTGCGGCAGTAAGCTCGTCAATATTTTGGGTACGAACAATGTGTTCAGCCAGTGTTTCTAAGATGCTACGCAAATCGCGGATATGCATCCCTTCTTCGAGTAAATTCTGTAAAACTTTTTGCAAAGTGCCAACGGGAATAATTTTGGGCACTAAGTCTTCCAATAATTTAGGCGCTTCCTTGCCAAAATGCTCCAGTAATTGCTGGACTTCTTCGCGGCCTAAAAGCTCGGCGGAGTGGCTTTGTAAAATATTAGATATATGCGTTGCCACTACGGTAGCGGCATCCACCACCGTATAGCCAAAAGCTTGTGCCTGATCACGCAAGGTGGCATCAACCCAAACGGCGGGCAGGCCAAAAGTTGGATCTTGGGTTGGTGTGCCTGGTAGTTGGCCAATTGCGTTGCCGGGGTTAATGGCGAGCCATTGGCCAGCAAACGCTTCACCGGTGCCTACATCCACGCCTTTGAGCTGGATTCGATATTGATTTGGCTTGAGCTCTAAATTATCGCGGATATGCACTGAGGGCACTAAAAAACCCAATTCTTGGGCAATTTTTTTACGAATGCCGCGAATCCGGCGGAGTAGTTCGCCGTCTTGGTTACGGTCTACCAAGGGAATCAGCCGGTAGCCTACTTCTAGGCCAACGGGATCAACGGGCTGTACATCGTTCCAACTTACTTCTTGTAAAGGGGCGGCGGGTGCGGCGGCAGGGCCTGCGGCTCCCGCTTGGCCGGCTGCGGCTCCTCCCCCTGCGGCATTAGCGCCTTGTAGCGCGAGTGCGGTTTTCTTTTGATCCAGCTGCCAGCCTATTCCCGCCAAGATGGCGGACATCAGTAAAAACGCGGTGTGTGGCATGCCGGGGATAATCCCCAAAATGCCTAATACCGCTGAGGTAACATAAAGCACCTGCGGCTGTGAAAACATTTGCCCTAAGATTTGCTCAGATAAATCTTCGCCATCACCCACTCGCGAAACCACAATACCGGCCGCAACCGAGATAATCAGCGAGGGAAGCTGGGCGACCAAGCCATCACCAATGGTCAGCAGGGTGTAGGTTTTGCCTGCTTCGGCAAAGGGCAAATCGTGCTGTGCCATGCCCACAATCAAGCCGCCGATGATATTGATCACCATGATCATAATCCCAGCAACCGCATCCCCACGCACAAACTTAGAAGCACCATCCATAGAGCCAAAGAAGGTGGCCTCGAGCGAGATCTCGGTACGGCGGCGGCGTGCGTCTTCTTCACCAATCATACCGGCGTTCAAGTCGGCATCAATCGCCATTTGCTTACCCGGCATGGCATCAAGGGTGAAGCGGGCAGATACTTCAGCAATCCGCCCAGCACCCTTAGTAATCACCACAAAATTAATAATGGTGAGAATAATAAAGCCGACCACACCCACGGTTAAATTATCGCCAATCAGCACGTGGCCAAAGGCTTCAATCACCTTACCCGCCGCATCTGCACCGTTATGGCCTTCGGTGAGCACCAGCTTGGTAGAGGCCACGTTGAGCGATAATCGCAGCAGCGTAGTGAACAGCAAAATGGTAGGGAAGCTAGAGAACTCGAGCGGCTTACGGGTGTAGAGCGCCACCATCAGCACGATGATGGAAATAGCGATATTAAAAGTAAAGAATAAATCGAGCGCAATGGCAGGCAGCGGCAGAACCATCATGCCGAGAACCATTAACACCAGCGCGGGGCCAGCGAGTTTGCTGTAATTAAAAGTGCGCCACATAGGGCTTTAAATTCTCTTTATTTGATTCAAAAGCTGGGGGAGAGGATTTCATCCCCTATCCTTTCGTAGGGCGGGTTTCACCCGCTCTGCGCGATTTACCGCTGTCCGGCGGCTGAATGAATCTTAGGCTTCGCCACCTGGGTCTAGATCACTAGGTACAGGGAGGTCGGTGGAAAGATTGGGCTCTTCGCCTCCAAAATTTTGCCAATGCTTAAGCTGGTAGATATAAGCCAGTACTTCTGCGGCAGCAGTATACAACGCGGCAGGGATCTCTTCCCCAAGTTCAGCATGGTGGTATAGCGCACGGGCAAAAGGCGGGGTGCGGACAATCGCTACTTTATGCTCTTTGCCCAGCTCAATAATCCGCTCTGCTAGCAAAAAAGCGCCTTTAGCCACAATCTTGGGCGCGCGCATGGATTCGGTATATTGTAAGGCCACGGCAAAGTGCGTCGGATTGGTGACAATCACATTGGCCTTAGGAATCTCGCTCATCATGCGCTTTCTGGCAGCTTCGTGCTGCAACTGACGAATCTTACCTTTAATTTCAGCCGAGCCCTCGGCATCTTTACCTTCTTGCTTCACTTCTTCTTTGGTCATGCGCAAGCCCTTGTAATAATCCCAGAGCTGATAAGGCGCATCAATCGCAGCCAAAATGGCTAAAGAGCTAATCACCAGCAGTAGGGTGTGTTGAACCATTTTCCACATATAGGGCATGCCTATTTCGAGTGGCATGGTAATCAGCTGGATAAACTCTTCTCTTTGCCCCCACAACACCCACGCCGCCACGCCGCCAATAAGACTGGATTTAAGAATGGTCTTTGTCATTTCAACGATGCTTTTCAGCGAAAACATCCGGCCTATCCCATTCATGGGATTCATGCGGGCAAAGTTAGGCGTTAAAGCTTCAATGGTAAATAACCAGCCGCCGATCAATACTGGCGTGATAATCGCCATCAGGGCGCAGGGCAAAATAATCGGTAGGCAAGCCATTAAAGCTTTTTGCGCTGAGCCAGTAAAATGCAGCAGCATTTGATTCGGGTCGCTAATGGTGGTTCGACTAAAGCTAAGTTCGGCAATAAAAATAGCTTTTAAAGTGCCGAGTAACTCAGGCCCAAGCGAAATCAGCATGACGATGCCGGTCATTAAAATCGAGAATGTTGCTAATTCTTGTGAGCGTGGGATCTGCCCTTTACCTCGCGCTTCTTCTAAGCGCTTACTGGAGGCGGGCTCCGTGCGTTCTGCGTCTGAATCTTCAGCCATTATTTAATCCTCGCTGGCCGATGAAAAGATAGACCAATTTATTGGGTGCACAGAAAAAAATCCGGCCAAGTCCAAGTTTACTGTGATTTATTCAGGCTGGCACTGCAATTGCTTAATCAAGTGCTATCAGCAATAAGCCCGTATCGAGGAGCCTCGTCATGGCGAGCAATCTCACTGTTTTAGCCAGCGCCCAAACTAGCCGGTCAACTGACTCTCGTTCTTCCGTCTCGATGGGGGCAGAGCCTGCTGCTGGGCAAACATTTGCCAAAACTCTGGAGCGGGAAGTTAACTCTCGCCAGGAAGGAAAATCGGCTGATTCTGACAAACCAGTGCCCGCAACAGAAAACACCAGCGAAGACGAGCAGAAAGCCCAAGCAAGTAGTGCGCAAGCGGCCCAGCCGTGGTTGGCCATGCTACAAGTGCAAGCGCTCTCTCAAGCCAACGCGTTGACTCATGTTGCTAAAGCGGATGGTGATACAGGCTTTGTGAAGCTGGATCTGACTAAGCTCGGCAAGGGCTTATTAAGCGGCGAAGCGGGTGAAGGTCAGGACTTAACTGCTTTGGGGCAGTCTGATTTAAATCCTGCTCAGGCTTTGGCTAGTAATATTGATGCGGCAAAATTTGCCTCTTTACGGCAGAAAACGGCCGGTGACGCGAGTGCATTTACCGCGCCAGAAAAAGATTTTGCCGCTCTGTTGGCCACATCCAAAGAAAATACACCGCTACTTAAGCCTGAAGCTGCCCCCGTGGTGGCCTTGCATACTCCTGTTGCAGAGGCTAAACCCGCAATGCCTACGCACGTTGCAGAGCCGGTGGGTAGCTCCCGCTGGGGTGATGCCGTGGCGCAGCGGGTATCGATGATGTTGCAAGATAAACATCAGCAGATTGATATGCAGCTTAATCCACCGCATCTTGGCCCAATGGAAGTGCGTTTAACCATGTCGGGCGAGCAGGCGAGTGTGGTGTTTAGCTCGCAACATGCTTCGGTGCGTGAGGCGCTTGCTGCGGCTACACCTAGGCTAACTATGTTGCTGGCTGACCAAGGTATTCAGCTGAGCAATGTGCAAGTGGCTTCTGATTCATTAAATCAACACGCCCAGCAACAGGCGCAGCAGCAAGCTAGTAGTCAACAAATGGACCAGCAGCATCAATCTAGATCAAGGCAATTTACGGGTAATTTGGCAGACAACTATAGTGAGGGGCTACCGCGTGTGATGACTGATGTTCACCTGCCTGTGGCGCGTAGCGGTTTAAATCTTTATGTTTAAACGGGGCGCCTCTTGTTAGGTTTGCAGCAAGACTAGCGCCTTACTCTCTGTTTGTTAATGCTTTTTAAGCTATAATCACATCACTTAATTCCAAAGCCAGCGCCCCTCGCATTTGATTGGGGCGCTTTGCTCTGGTTTTCAATTTTATTTTTTATAAAATATTTCAATCCATTCAAGGTGATGTGATGTCTGATGCCAAAGTGGAAGCCGCGCCTAAAGCGAAGAAAAATATTCTTTTATTTGCCGTGATTGGCTTATTAGTGGTCTTGTTAATCATCGTGGGTGGTGTGGCCGCCTTTTTGCTGACAAAAAGCAGCGATCCTGCTGCCGATGAAGTGGCGGCAGAAGCCACTGCACACGACGACGCAAAAAAGAAAAAGAAAGATCATAAAAAGAAAGAAGAGCACGCTGCTGTTTTTGAAAAATTGCCCCAATTTACGGTGAATTTACATTCAGAAGATGGCGATGGCATTTTGCAGACTGATATCTCTTTAGAACTGGGTGATCCAAAACTAGCTGAAAAAATTAAAAGTTTGTCACCTAAAATTCAGGGACAAATTAATAAGCTATTACGCGGAAAAACCATGGCAGAAGTAAAGGCCCCCGATGGTACGGATAAGTTGGGTAAAGAAATTCGTGAAATTGTAAATAAAATTTTAGGCGCAGAGAGTGAAGAAGAAGGGGTTCTCTCGGTTAATTTCACATCATTTATTGTGCAGTAATTTAATGTAATGATTTTTATGCTGGGTAGATGGTGTATTTACCCAGCATCAGCGTATGTGTTGTAGTTATAAATATCTACAGCCCAGCCGGGTTGAATACAAAATATATTAAATAACGGGTAAGAGTTTATCCGGACTAAGGATCATGGCAGACGATATCCTTTCTCAGGAAGAGGTCGACGCGCTACTGCGTGGTGTGACCGGTGAAGAAGATTCTTCCGACGAAGAGGTCGATGCTTCTGCTGTTCGCGATTATGATATTGGTCGCCAAGAGCGCATTGTGCGTGGGCGGATGCCTACGCTTGAAATTTTAAATGAGCGCTTTGCACGTAATTTACGTGTGGCTCTATTTAACTTTATGCGCCGCAATGCTGAAATCTCTGTTGGCCCCGTTCGGGTGCAAAAATATAGCGAATTTATTCGTAATCTGGTGGTTCCTACCAATTTAAATTTGATTCAAATGAAGCCGCTGCGCGGAACGGGATTATTTATTTTTGATCCTGATTTTGTGTTTTTAGTCGTGGATAATTTATTTGGCTCGGATGGCCGTTACCATGTTCGGGTTGAAGGGCGTGATTTTACCGCCACCGAGCAGCGGATTATTCAGCGCCTCTTAGAAGTGGTTTTTGAAGAATACGAAAAAGCTTGGCAGCCGGTATTCCCCTGTGAATTTGTTTACGTTCGCTCTGAAATGAATACCCAGTTTGCCAATATCGCCACGCCAACTGAAGTGGTGGTGGCGTATACCTTTAAAATTGAATTGGGCGCTGGTGGTGGGGATTTCCATATCTGCTTCCCCTATTCAATGATCGAGCCGATTCGCGACGTGCTCTATAGCACGATGCAGGCCGACCGGATTGAGGTGGATAATCGTTGGACCACCTTAATGCAAAAGCAAATTCAGCATGCTGAGGTGGATTTGGTGGCGACGTTGGGCAATGCCAAGGTGACTTTAGGCGAGATTCTAGAGTTGCAGCTTGGGGATATTATTTCTTTAGATATTCCAGAGGCCATTATTGCTGCGGTAGATAATGTGCCCGTATTGGAATGCAAATACGGCACTCTAAATGGGCAATATGCTCTAAGGGTGAGCAAAGTATTGGGGTCCGCTGAGGCACTAACGGGGAATGAAACAGAGGGCCAATTAGATGCCGACAGCAGCGAATAAATAGATTAAGTTTTAAGCTGTTCATTTAATCGCAAATAAAAATAGTTAGCCAAGGTAAATTGACCGTGGCTGATGCAAATGCTAAGCCAATGAGGGTTTTGTAGTGGCTGATGTACATAGTAAGCCAATGAGGGCTTTGTAGTGGTTGATGAAAATAGTAAGCCAATGAGGGTTTTGTAATGGCTGATGAAGATGAAATGGCAATGGATGACTGGGCTGCGGCCCTTGCCGAGCAAGAAGTAGCCGATGCAGCGGTGGCAGCAGCCCCTGATGTGCAGGCCGCTGATATTTTTCAGCGTTTTGATGCAAGTACACCTATTGCGAATGCACCTAGCAATATAGATATGATTTTGGATATCCCTGTTTCACTGACTGTGGAGCTGGGGCGGACTAAAATTGCGATTCGCAGCTTGCTGCAATTGGCGCAGGGATCAGTGGTAGAGCTGGATGGGATGGCGGGTGAGCCCATGGATGTGCTGGTGAATGGCTGTTTAATTGCCCAAGGTGAAGTGGTGGTGGTGAATGATAAGTTTGGTATTCGCCTCACCGATATTATTACCCCAGCAGAGCGTATTCGCCGCTTACATAAATAGTTTCGGGCATTATCAATAGGCCCGCTGCCCTGTGTTTTTAGGGGGCTAGCGGGCAATTTATACTTGCAGTGCTTCACAAAACTTCATTACAAACACATGCCTACACGATTATCGTGAGAGTTTATGAAATATCTACGCTGCAAAGTGCTGTTTTTTTTCTGTTTTATGTTTGCTAGCTGTTTACCTGCTCACGCAAATGCCTCTTCCCCTGTTACCGCTCCCGTTTCAAGCTTAATGTCCGTGGCTCAAGTGGTGCTGGCATTGGGTTTTGTTGTTGCCCTGATTGTATTTAGTGCTTGGCTAGTGCGTAGGCTCTCTTTAATTCCTATGGGTGCAAAAGGTCAGGTGCTCAAGGTGGTAACAGGGGTAATGGTAGGGGCTAAAGAGCGGGTCGTGGTGGTGGAAGTAGAAGGCCGCTGGCTGGTGCTGGGTGTGACGGCTAGTTCAGTTAATTTATTACATAGCTTGGATGCGCCTGAGCAAGTTGAAACTGTGGTACCTCAGGCATTTTCACAGCAATTTTCTGCCAAATTGGCCGCCGCTTTGCAAAGGACACCACGTTGAAACGCTTGATGATGGCCCTCTTAGTGATTTTATTTGGCTTAGGCCTTGTCAGCGTAGCGGGTGCTGCTGATCCAGGTATTCCTTTTATGACCGCCAATGCGCAAACGGGCGGCACGCAATATAGTTTACCGATTCAAACGCTATTGTTTCTAACTGCAATTAGTTTTTTGCCTGCAATTTTATTAATGATGACGGCATTTACCCGTATTATTATTGTATTATCTTTATTGCGCCAAGCCCTTGGCACAATGCAAGCCCCGCCTAATCAAGTGATTGTTGGCTTATCTTTGTTTCTCACTTTTTTTGTAATGTCACCGGTATTTGATAAAATGTATCAGGTGGCTTATCAGCCTTATGCAGAGCAAAAAATAGGTTTTAATCAAGCGGTAGAGAAAGGCGTGGTGCCATTAAAAGACTTTATGCTTAAGCAAACACGGCAAAAAGATTTGGCGTTTTTTATTGAGCTATCTGGCACACAAAAACCGAATGGCCCAGATGATGTGAGTTTACGAACCTTAGTGCCCGCCTTTGTAACTAGCGAGCTTAAAACTGCATTTCAAATTGGCTTTATTGTTTTTATCCCCTTTATTATTATTGATTTTGTGGTGGCGAGTATTTTAATGGCCATGGGGATGATGATGGTTTCCCCAGTTATTATTTCACTGCCCTTTAAGTTGATGCTATTTGTTTTGGTGGATGGCTGGACGCTATTAATGGGCTCGCTTGTGCAAAGCTTTTACGTTTCAGGATAGCTATGACGCCAGAAACCGTTGTTACCGTGATTCAAAGAGCCATGGAAGTCATGGTGCTACTCGGTGGGCCATTATTGCTAACCGCGCTGGTGGTGGGCTTAGTGGTGAGTATTTTTCAAGCTGCTACACAAATCAATGAAGCCTCTTTATCTTTTATCCCCAAGCTATTGATTACTTTTTTGGTGTTTGTGCTGATTGGCCCTTGGATGATTGAAACGGCTATGGATTACACCATTCGCCTATTTCAAAGCATCCCGCAAATGATAGGCTAGGGGTTAGCGTGAAGGATATTTGGACCGTTAGCCAAGCGCAAATCGATCTCTGGTTGGGTATTTTTTGGTGGCCATTTTGCCGCATCTTTGGATTTTTATTATCTGATCCATTTTATTCTAGTAAAGCGATATCAGTAAAAGTACGCGTGGCCATTGCTATCTTTTTGTCTTTAATTATTGCCCCAGTATTACCTGCTATGCCACAGGTGCAGATTGTTTCCCCCGAGGGGATTTTAATCGTGATTAATCAATTGCTGATTGGTATTGCAATTGGCTATGTGGTGCGAATTATTTTTTCTGCCATGGAAATGGCAGGGCATTTATCTGGTCTACAAATGGGCTTGGGCTTTGCTTCTTTTTATGATCCTCTGCATGCTACTAGCGTACCAATTGTGGCACAGTTTTTAAGTTTAATGACTATTTTGATATTTTTGGCTTTAAATGGCCATTTATTGGTGCTGCATACTTTATTAGATAGCTTTAATACCCTGCCCATTCGAGTACAGCCTATTTCTGGGCTGGGTTTTAAAATGTTGGCGGATTATGGATCATTAATTTTTCGCTACGGTGTGTTGCTTGCTTTGCCGGTGATTGGCTCCTTGCTGGTGACCAATTTGGCGGTAGGGGTGATGACGCGCGCAGCACCGCAGCTGAATGTGTTTGCGGTGGGCTTTCCTTTGATGATGGGGATTGGTTTAGGCGCGATGTATTTATCGCTACCTTATATGCCCGCACATATTGATATTATGTTGAGCGAAGGATCGCGCTTCGTGGTTAAAATGTTGACTGCGTTTGCTGGCAAGCCCTAAAGCCAGTTACTTGTTAGCTTTGCGGCATAAGTTTTCCTGATTATGTCTCTTGCTCATTTTTTGTCGTTTGTCTGAGCATATCAACATGAATAGAGTTAACTCGTAGGGGCGCTGCTTGCTGCGCCCTCGCTGAACAGGGCGCAGCAAGCAGCGCCCTTGGCCTACATGTCATATATGGCTTTGTTTGAGCAAGAGGGATAATCAGATAAGTTTTTCTGATTATGTCTCTTGCTCAATGAGCTCTGTGCAGATGGGTTTCTTAAGTGTTGGGCTTGGTTTTTGAATGTGTAGGGCGGGTGAAACCCGCGAGCCATGCTGAAGAAATACGCGGGTTTCACCCGCCCTACGATATTTATAATGAAATTGAGCAAGAGACATAATCAGGTAAGTTTTTACCTATCAAGCCCGTAGATTTTTACAATAATTCCCGAGCACTTTACTCGGGTATTCTCAGTGTTATAATCTTACCCATCAGAGTTAATTTTTTTGGAGTTATACCCCATGACCATGGCGATTGCCGACGTGCAAAACACGGTGGATACCCGCAATATTGCGATTAATAAAGTGGGCATTAAGTCCATTCGTCACCCAGTTAAAGTAGCGGATCGTACCGATGGCGTGCAGCACACTATCGCCATGTTTGATATGTATGTGTTCTTGCCTAAGCAATTTAAAGGCACACATATGTCGCGCTTTGTGGAGATCTTAAACAGCCACGAAAAAGAAATTTCGGTGGATTCTTTTGAAACGATTCTGCGCGAAATGTGCCAGCGTTTAGAAGCAGATTCCGGCTATCTGGAAATGCGTTTTCCTTATTTTATTAATAAAATAGCTCCGGTTTCCGGCGTACAAAGCTTGATGGACTACGACGTTACCCTGATTGGCGAACTTAAAAATGGCGTATTTGAGCAAAAGCTAAGGGTATTGGTTCCAGTCACCAGCCTATGCCCATGTTCGAAAAAAATATCAGCTTATGGTGCGCATAATCAACGCTCACACGTAACCGTGACGGCCACACTGGCGAAAAGTGTCTGGATTGAAGAAATTGTGGCACTGGTTGAAGCCGAAGCCTCTTGTGAGCTGTATGGTCTGCTTAAGCGCCCAGATGAGAAATTCGTGACTGAACGCGCTTACGACAATCCTAAATTTGTAGAAGATATGGTGCGTGATGTAGCAGCGCGTGTAGATGCGGACCCGCGTGTGAGCGCTTATGTGGTGGAGTCAGAAAACTTTGAATCTATCCACAATCACTCTGCCTATGCGCTGATTGAGCACGATAAACACGCAGTTTAAGCATCACTGCGCCTGATAAAGCCCCGGCAACGGGGCTTTTTTCAATTTGCGGGAGCAGCAATGTACATTATTTTGATTGGCTATTTATACGTGGTGCTGATGTTTTCTGCGGTGGCAGGCAGCATTGCTAAAGGCTTGACGATATTTTTTATTTTTGGCTTTTTGCCAACCATGCTGATTATCTGGTTAAAGCGTGGTAAACAAATCGTGAAAGAGCGTAAGCAGGAAGAAGAGAATGAGTAGGGGCACGGCATGCCGTGCCCTTTGGCTCTATTTTAGCAAGGACACTTACTGATTTTGCCTGCACCTGGAAAGCGAGCCTCTAGGCAGTAGCGATAAAATTCATCGCGGTTTTTAGGCTCGATCTCTGGGTGATGCTCGCGCATATGCAGCAAATACGCATCGTAATCGTGGATGCCTACCATCAGGCGGCAGGTTTGCACCACGCGTTTAGCGTTGTTTCTGAATGCTGATCCTGGCTGTAAAAACTTAAGCATGGCTGGCCTCCGTGGCTAATGGTCCACCTACTTCATGCACCGATATTTCTTTATTATTTAGGGCCTTGCGGATCTGAATAATGGTCGCAACCAGCATGGTGATCGCAACCAGCATAAAGAAGCTGCATAGCACCGCGTTGATCTGGTTATTGAAGACAATTCTTTCCATGTCCGCAATGCTTTTTGCTGGGGCCAGCAGGGTGCCGTCATGAATGGCATTCTTAAAGCGATTTGCCTGTGCCAGAAAGCCTATTTTTGGGTTTTCATGGAAAATCTTTTGCCAGCCTGCCGTCATCGAGGTAATAAACAGCCATACGGTGGGTAGTAGAGTAACCCAAGCATAGCGCTGTTTCTTCATTTTAAAGATCACAACCGTGCCCAGCAGCAGCGCCATCGTGGCCAGCATCTGATTGCCAATACCAAATAGCGGCCACAGGGTGTTAATGCCACCCAGTGGATCGGTTACGCCTTGGTAAACAAAGAATCCCCAGCCAGCAACGGCTACGGCGGTGCCGATTAAATTACCGACCCATGATTGGGTTTTAGCTAAGCCAGGAATAAATACGCCTACGGTATCCTGCACCATAAAGCGGCAGGCGCGAGTGCCTGCGTCTACAGCGGTCAGAATAAAAAGTGCTTCAAATAAAATAGCAAAGTGATACCAAAAGCCCATCATGGCGGTGCTGCCGGTAATGGTGCTGATGATATGGGCCATGCCAACCGCAAAGGTTGGCGCGCCACCGGCTCGCGATAAAATCGAATGCTCGCCTACATCTTTAGCAATTTGCGTGAGGTATTCTGGCGTAATCACAAAGCCCCAGCCATTAATCACGCTTGCTGCGTGCTCTACAGTAGTGCCGATCAGCGCCGCTGGTGAGTTCATAGCAAAGTACACGCCAGGGTCGAGTACCGACGCGCAGATCAGCGCCATGAGCGCTACAAAGGATTCCATCAGCATGGAGCCATAGCCAATCAGGCGGATATGGCTTTCTTTTTCGATGAGCTTAGGTGTGGTACCGGATGCCACCAGCGCATGAAAACCAGAGATCGCGCCGCAAGCAATGGTAATAAACAAAAATGGAAATAAGCTACCAGCAAACACGGGGCCGCTGCCGTCAATAAAGCGGCTTACCGCAGGCATTTTTAGCTCGGGCGCGGCAAATACAATCCCTACGGCTAAGCCAGCAATGACGCCAATTTTTAAAAAGGTAGATAGATAATCACGCGGAGCCAGCAGCAGCCACACGGGTAAAACGGAGGCAATAAAGCCGTAGATAATCAAGGCCCATGTTAGCTCGGTGCCACGCATGGTAAACAGTGGTGCCCACTCTGGGTTGGCCGCAATATCACCGCCATACACAATGGCTGCCATCATCAGCACAAAGCCAATCAGCGAGATTTCGCCAATACGGCCAGGGCGGATATAGCGCATATATACGCCCATAAACAGCGCAATAGGGATGGTGGCGGCAATTGAGAACACGCCCCATGGGCTTTCAGCCAAGGCTTTAACCACCACCAGTGCCAGTGCAGACAAGATGATAATCATCACGCCCAGCGCACCCAGCATCACAATCACCCCAGCAAAGGGGCCAAGCTCTTGCTTGGCCATCTCACCTAGGGAGCGGCCATCGCGGCGGGTAGAGATAAATAATACTAAGAAATCCTGCACCGCCCCAGCCAGCATCACGCCAACCAAAATCCAGATGGTGCCAGGTAAAAAGCCCATTTGAGCGGCCAAAATAGGCCCAACTAAGGGGCCAGCACCGGCAATGGCGGCAAAGTGGTGGCCAAACAGCACCCATTTATTGGTAGGTACATAATCTAGCCCATCGTTACGACGGTAGGCGGGCGTAAGGCGGCTATCGTCGAGTTCGAACACCTTTTCGGCGATAAATTTAGAGTAAAAACGGTAAGCAATGCTGTAGCAGGAGATGGCGGCCAGCACCAGCCAGACGGCATTCACGTGTTCGCCTCGGCTTAAGGCCAGCATGGCAAACGAGAATGCACCACCCAGTGCAACCAGCAGCCAGACTCCCCATTTTTTAAAATGATTCATAGCCTTCCCTTGTTAAAACTATTTTGTTTTAAATGTGCTACAGAGGGTTTTAAAAACGTCTCCGTTCAATAAAGATAGGGCGTGCTTGAAAAAATAGTCGCTACATAGATTTGATATATAAGGAGAATTGTTTAAAGCACAACGCAGTCTTATGATGAAAGATGAGTTTTTTGAAGTTCCCTTACGTTCTAAGACGATGATGAAACGATGTAAGCCACCCGCCCATAGGTGCTTTCCCTAGGTGTCAGCTATTTGCTGATGTTTTCTAAGTAAATGCTGAGTTTTGTTTTAAAACGAAGGCCGCGCCCTGCAATCAATGGGCAGGGCGTAATCAGTTTTCCTGATCATGTCTCTTCTCAAACAAAGCCATGTATTTTCCGTAGGGGTGCTGCTTGCTGCGCCCTGCTCAATGAGGGCGCAGCAAGCAACGCCCCTACGGTTTATATCCCTTCATGTCGATCATCTCAGGTAAACGACAGGAATAAGCAAGAAGAATAATCAGGTAAGTTTTTTGCGGGGGAGGGGGCAGACGCACTACGCCGAATAGAATTCATTTCAAAGGTGCAATGCGCTTTTGCTGAGCAAGGTAAGCGTTGTATGTAGAGCTGCTAGTTACTTGTAAGCCGTAGCTGGCCAGCGCAAAGATTATTGATTTCTTGTAGCAAGTTGGCAGATTGATCTTGCGGCAGTTGCAGCTGTAAAAGTGCTTCAACATTGCTGTAGTTCACGCCTAATACCTCCCCCCCATGTTGTGCAACAAAGCGGCGAACGCGGCCTTCTTCGCTAAAAGGCAGGGCGATTTTAAGCTGGGTTTGGGCGATGCTGGTGATGTATTCGGCTTCTAGCAGGGCGGTGGCAATAGCGTCGGTATAGGCGCGGGTTAGCCCGCCAGCGCCAAGCTTTATGCCGCCAAAATAGCGCACTACCACTCCTAAAACGCCTTCTAGGTGCTTGTGTTGCAAGACATTCATAATCGGCTTGGCCGCCGTGCCGGATGGCTCGCCATCGTCATTCATGCCCGATTCCCCACCCGCCAGTAGCGCCCAGCAAACATGGCGGGCTTCGGGGTGTTGTTTCCAATATCCATCCACCAGCGCCAGTGCCTCCGCGCGGCCAGTAACGGGATGGATATGGGCAATAAAACGGCTTTTTTTAATGATGATTTCTGCAGAAACCGCAGTGGCAATAGAGGTCGTCATGGGGGTATTTTAACAGCTTCCTAAGGGGGCAGGTTTTGTGTGCCCACGCGTCATGTCATAGAGCATTGCCACGCGTGGGCACAAAATCGTGCCACCCTACATTATTTCAACTCCCATCAAGGTTTCACAATTTCTAGCTTGCCTGCCACACCTCGGCCTTGCTGGGCGCTGTACATGCCTTGTGCGTAAGGCGCAGGGCTGGTGAAGACTCCCGCGTGGGTGGCACGTAGGCGGTAGACAAAGGTGGCGGCGTCTTTGCTGATGTTGCCGTACAGCACGATTCTGTCGTCGCGCATATCAAGATAATCTGGCCGCCAGCTGGATTGCTTTTCTCCCAGTGGGGATTGCCAAGCTGGGCGCTGTGGCGCTTCGCCTTCTCCCTCGCCTTCTGTGCTGGCTTGAGCGGGGGCTTCTTCCTTAGGCGATGGCACGATTTCTACCCCGCCTGGTAATAGCTCAACAATGGCCATTTGCGCGCTGTTTTGCTCAGCGCGCAGCCGTAGGCGTACTAAAAACTCTTCGCCAATTTTGACTTTACTAATGGCTTTACCCGCAATATCGGTGTATTCGCGGATGATTTCCACCCCCTGCTTAATGGCTGCCTTGGGTGGCTGCTTATCAAAGCCTGCTTCGCTGAGTAGATAAAAGCCGGGTAGGGCACCTTCTTTGCCAAAGCGTACTCTGTGAGCGGTGTTTGAAAGCAGCGCGGTGTTGTCTAGCTTGCTGATCTTGCCGCCTTTATCCACTTCGTCCAGCGTAAATACCCCTGCATTATTGCTATAGGCCTCCAGCCCCAGCATTAAATACGCGGCAGAAAGCGAATGGTAGTTTTGGCCGCTGATGGCGTTGCCCAGCTGCGCCAGCTCGGCGGAAGGCACGCTGCTGAGCTGCTCTTTAAAGTGGCGCGATAGCAGATACAGCCGCTGAGCATCGTGTACCAGTGGGCTGTAGTAATTCTCGCCGCTGCTGGGTGGGGCTTTAGCAATCATCAGCCACGGCACGGTTTTAAATAGCTTGTTGGCTAAAGAATCTTGTTTAAGAAGCTTGTAGCTGGCAGCTAAATAGGCGGCGGTAAGGTCTTGTTGCCAGACTTTAGCGTGGTGCGCTTCCAGCTCTTGTTGTAGTGCTGCAATCATGCCGCTGGTCATTACGCCTTGACGGCTAAGCAGGTAAATAGCGTAGGCCCGCTCTCTGGCTTCACTTAGGTTTTCGCTGCTGCCAGTGGCGAGGATTTCTAGCCAGCTATTGGCGCGTTTGAGCATATCGTCGGATACCGGCAAGCCGCGCTCTTTGGCTTCAACTAAATAATGCACGGCGTAAACGGAAGCAAAGCGCGAGATATCAGGATTGCTAGCCCATAGGCCAAAGCTGCCGTCATCATTTTGCCGCTCGGCCAAGGTTTGCTTTAGATTGCTAAATACTTTCTGCGTTTTGTTGCGATCTAAATTAGGCAACAGCAGGGCAGGGAAGCCCTTACTGATGGCTTGCTCGGTGCAGCTATAAGCGTAGTTTTCTAGATACACCGCCAAGCCCTGAGCCCAGATTAAGGGCGAGCCAGCCACGCCCGCACTGACCTTTCGATACTCCTTAAATAAGTCACGGCTTAACGCCACTTCCTGCGTGGCATTATCAAAGCGGCCCACGCTTAGCTTGGTGGAGTAAGGCACAGCGGGGCGAATGCTAACGGCATCTCTGGCTATGCCTTGCTTGCCACCACTGCTGGCGGTAAAGCGTAACCCGCCCGAGCCAAGCACGCTGTTGGCGCGCAGGCGGAACTCTGTGCTGGCTTCACGCTGGCTGGCGATATTCAGTGTTTGTTGGGCGGGCGAGAGTAAAGTAAAGGCCGCATCCGCATCTAGTTTTAGCTGCACGGGGGCAGTGCCTGCTGCGCGTAGATTATTAAATACCCCTAAGCTCACGGTAAATTCATCGCCGGGGGCAAGGGTATATGGCACATTGGGGCTAAGGATTAAATCGCCGCGCACCTCGCTGCCGCCTTCAAATACGCCGATTTTATCTGCCGTTACCGCCACGGCCATCAGCCGTAATTTGCCGTTAAAGGTATCCGGCACGGTGTAACTTAGCGTTTTGCCCTGTGGCCCCACGTCGATCAGCCCAGACCACCACGCTACGGCGGCTTGGCGTTTGCGTTTAAATGGATTGAGGTGTTTGCCAAGCGCACCCGCAGCATCCCCGCCGGGGGCTGCACCTTGCATTAGTCTTGCAAATTCTGGCAGGATTAAGTCTAAAATCTGGCTGGTGCGTACATCTAAGGCACGTTTTTGGAAGAAAAAGTCTAGCGGCTTAGGCGTGCTATAACGCGCCACTTGCAAGATACCTTCGTCCACCGCAAACACCACCACGCGGGCATCTTGATTGCTGCTGACTTTCATTTCAAGCTTTTGCCCCGGTTTGACCTCTTTGGCGGTGGCGATTTTGACATCGAGCTTTCTGGCATCCAAATTCACCGCAAACGGCACAACGCCGTAAGAAAGCGGGCTCATATAGACTTCATCACTGCTTGGGCTGCGGATAAACTGCACCGAGATATAGCCATTGCCTTCAAAGTCTTTAGGCAGGGTGATTTTTTGCACCGAGCTGGTGGTATCTGCCTTAAACCAAACGTGGCTATAGACTTTATCGCGCTCTATGGTGATCAGCCCCGCGCCGGTGTAGGGCGCACGGATATTGACTTCGATCTCTTCACCCGCCTTGTAGTCTTTCTTATTTAAGGTGAGTTGCAGCTCGGCATTACGCTCTAAGGAGCGGGCGATATTGGCCGCGCCCACCACGGTGTATTCGATACGGTTTAGCTCTGCACCATCTGGCCCTCTCAGCACCAGCGCAAAATCGCCCGGCTCGGCAGTTGGCAGCGTTAGATTGCTGCCTCCAGCGGGCAGGCTAAGTGGCTTGCTATCGCGGTTGATTTCCTTTTTACGCGATTGATATTTGAATGTGCCATCGGGCTGCTTCACCAGCACTGACACATATTTGCGCTCCACCCAATTGACGGTGAGCTGCTCAGCCAGCATCGGTTTGAGATCTGGGCCAAGCGCCAGCCAGTGCGCGGCGCGTTTGGCATTGCGCTGGATATACGTCAGCTCGCCATCGCTTTTTACCCCAATTAAATACGGGGCGGATGACACCAGCACGGCACTTTCTGCCGCCACGCCACGGCCACTGCCCGCTTCAAAAGCACGGGCGGTGAGGTGCAATTGGTAGGTGGATCTGGCAAAGCGCGCCAGATTCAGATTCAGCTCCGCGTCACCCTGATCGTTGCTGGTGGCGCTGGGCAGTGCGTCTCTAAACGGCTCTTTAAGCTGGCCCGCCTCGCTGAAGCGATACTGGGCAAAGGCGGCAAAGGTGGGCACGCTAGGCGTTAAAATCATCTCGCCCTCTACCCGCCGCCCGCCTGCTGGGCTACCAAATAAGTGCATGACTTTTACATTGGCCTTGATCTCTTCCGGCTTAATCCAGCCGACGACGGGCGCATTGCTCAGCGTGGCGCTGACTTTCATCCGATCTGGCTCAAACTCTTTTACCTTGATGCTGCCACTGCCAATTTGCTCGTGATCGTTCTTGCCTTTGATAAGGTAAACACCAATCTGATAATCGCCGGTGGCCGCGCTTTCACTGCTGGCAAAATCAATGCTTTCAAAGCCAGCGCTGCTGAGCTTGATTCTTTCTTTTTTGACGACTTGCCCACGCGGATCGGTGATTTCCATTTCTAGCGGCAGGCCCGCTAAACTGCCCGCCCAATTGGCGCTGCGGGTAATGCTGTGGATATGCGCGGTTTCGCCCGGGCGATACATGCCGCGATCAGAAAACACAAAGCTGGATAATTGCTGCGCCGATGTCGCATTGGCCAAGCCGCCAATATCAAAGCGCGATAGATTCAGCTGCCGATCGTAGCGATTCATCGGCAGAAACGACACATCGTCACCCTTGCTGACTAAATACATCAGCGGTGCTTTTTCGCGGGCTAAGTCTTTAAGCGCAGGCAGATGCGCACGGCCACTGTTGTCCGTTTGGCTGCTGGCCACGGTAAGCCCGTTGCGGCCTATCACCTCAATTTTTGCGCCATCCACCGCATCGCCGTTAGATATGGACTGCACAAACACATCATTGCTGCCATCCACGGCGGTTTTGGCCAGCACGCCTAAATCAGAGACCAAAATAAAGCGGCTATCGCTGGTTTCCTCATCACGGTTTTTAGGGTGCTTGGGGTCAAAAGGCGTGAGCTTCAGCATAAATACGCCGCGCCGATTCCCTGTTTTATCCGCCAGATAGCGGCTTAGATCGATGCTGTCGTAATAAGGCTTGCCCGGCTCGGTGGCAGGCAGGGTGCGCTCTTCGGTAAAGCGCTCAACGAGAGTATCTAAATACTGATCGGCGATCTCGGGCTTGGCAAAGTTGCCGCTGCTTTGGTCAACCAAATGGTGCAGTTGGTTAGGCAATAAGCGCCCTACTTCAATCCGCACCCCAGGCAAGCCACGCGCCACAAAGGCGATTTTTTTATCTGAAGCCATAGAAAGCAGCGCGCCATCGGATAGCAGCTTCACTGCCTTAGGGTAAGGCGCTACCTGAAACACACGGCTCATGATCTTGCCAGATTGATAGCCGCCAAACGCCTGCACACCGGCATCCACCTGCAAAAACACCGAGCGCCCAACAGGGGCGGAGAAGCGCCAGCTATGCATCGTGCCAAACTCATCGGCGGCGGGGAGGGGTTTGAGCGCTAGCTCTGCCGTAAGCTGTGCCTTGCCAACCTGACTGGCCCCCCATTGATACACCCCATGCTGATCTTCTTTAGGCGTATTGGGCGGGTATTCTGGCAGTAGCCAAGCATGCACTTTGCCTTTAAGCGCCGCCTCAGATACCGGCACATTGCTGGACATCATCACTACTTGTTCTGGCTCGTAGCGCTCGTTATCGGCCAGCAGCATTTGCACATTATCAAAGCGCAGGCTGTAGAGGCCCGGCACGCTGATCTTGCTGTCTAAATCTGCATCAAGTGCATTGCCACCTTGGGCCGCTTTTGCGCCTTTTGCCAAAGTGAGCAGAATATCGCTGTCTTCTTTAGGCACGGTCAGTGGGGCGGAATGAATAAACGCGTTCAGCTTGGCTTTATCAAAATTAATTGAATAAGGCGGCACTTTATCGCTTTGATAGCTCAGCCCACCGCCAAGCTTTAGGCTGATGTTTTTTTGAATGCTGGCAGGGTCAACCGGATGGCTAAAGTGCAGGGTAGCGACTAATTTTTTAAGATTGGCATCCCTCGGGTCTTGGTAAAAACGTGCCTCGGCCACATTGGCGGCAAAGGGCGCGGTCTTGAAGGTAAAACTATATTCCTCAAGCTTTACGCTTTCTGCCAGCAGGTTTTTTTTAGCCAGCGAGACTTCAAACTCCGCATCCACCGGCCAATCGGCCTTGGGCTGAAACACCAGTTTTCTATCGCCTTCCCAAACCCAGCTACCCGCCATAGCAGGGGAGAGTTTTACGCCATCCCCTGCTGGCTTATCAATTTGCTTAAGCGGCGCAGTGGATTCGTTGAATTCCACCACCAGTGGTAGCGGCTGTGGCCGATCTTTATCGTCATAAGGCGTTAAGGCTGGGGCCGTTACCACATAGCTCACCCGCTGCGGCTTAGGCTGAGCCTGATACCAGCGCCAGCCCATTGTTCCACCTGTTGCCAGCAGCGCAAAAGCCAACACAGCAATCCCCGCCTGCTTGGGCTTGGCCCGCATCCAGCGCATTGCGGCTTCTAGCCCCAGCGCCAGCTTTTGCAACCAGCGCGGCGCCTGCCAGTTCACCTGACCAAAGAGAAAGGTGAGCACAAAAGCTGCGGCACGGTGCAGCCATTGCCAGAGGGGCAAGGCGAGTTGCAAAAGTCGTTTCATTATTGCTGCTCTTCAGGCAAGGATGATGTCAGTATATATGCAGGCAGCGATGGCTTTGCATCTCGCCCCGCATATTTCACGTTCTGGCCGCAACAAATTACAATCTGTCTCTCTGCTGTTTAAAACTGCGCCAATACGGAAGATACTCGTCTTATTCCAACGGCGTTGTTCTGGGGCTAAAAATGAAAAATATACTGATTGGATTGCTACTGGTGTTACTTGGCGTTTATTTAGGTGCAGATTATTTTAACCACGGTTTAAATATTCAAATGACTGGGGATAATGAAAATTGGCAATGGGCTGCGGATGGTGCGGATAGCTTAATCGCTATACCGGTGTTATTGCTGGTGGGGGCTATTTTATTATTTGTATTTGCAGGCTTAGCAGCTTTTCTGCTGTTTATTGGCGGGGTAGTTTTACTGGCGTGTTTGCTACCGGCCTTATTGTCTTTGCTACCGGTATTGCTGATGGCTTATTTGGTGTATTTGCTGGTGCGTAAATCTAAACAGGTTTCTTGATGGTGTAATGATGTGCTTTGCAAGGCTTTAGTCGCTCTGCGTGCAAGGTGTGCGTTGCACGCAGAGAGCCCATTACACCGTTTTGCTTAATTCCATACGGCGTATCTACCTATATCAATCAACGGCTTTTACGACTTATGCCGTGCAAGTGTTGGGTTGCTGTAGATCTAAACCACCTTTCATAATGAAATCCTGTAGCAATTTGTCGATTTTCATATTGATCTGAAATGCCGAAAAACTAGCGGCTTCGGATTTTTCGAAATATGCTTTTGCTTTGGCTTTATCGACGTAGCTTTTCAGCGTGTCTAAGCGGCCAAACTCATTGATATTGGCTGCAGTAATGCCAGTATTCATCATCCGGCTTAATTTGTCGGTAAACACGGCAATATCTGTAGCCTTACCCAGTGCATTCACCAGCTCGGTAATTTGCGCGTTTTTAGCATTAGCTAAGTATTCAGTAATGTAATCTCGAAAGGTTTTGCCTTCTGCTAGCGTGGCGTCGCCGCGCTGCACGTCATTCAGAAAAATATTGGCGTACTTTTGCTCTTCTTGAGTCAAGGTAGCAAAGGACTTATGCAGCTCATCCTTGATTTTTTGAATGTCTACCGCGCCACCATCATTTTGCTGAATCGTCTTGAGGTATTTTTCAAAGCGCGAATTCATGTAATCGGCGTCGATTTTTCCGGTGTCGATTTCGGTTAAATGCCCAGATAGATCAAATGGCACCGCGCTCTCGCCGCCGCCCCCATCGCCGCTGCCGCTGGATAATTCTTTATACCGAAGCGCTAATGCCAAATAGGTATTTTCATCAAAGCCTAGCGTGATTTCAAATTGCGCCTTACCCACCCCAAATGGGTAGCTGAGTTTGCGCCAAGTAAACCCTTGTATTTTAGCCGCTTCTAAATGCTGATTGAGCTGCGCAAACAGTTTGGCAAATTGACCGCATAGCGATTTATCGGCAGGCAATTTTTCAAAGTTAGCGATGCCAGCATTACTAAATAGCTCAGCAATGTCAGCATAAAACAGATTCATTTTTTCTAAATTACTCGGCAGTTTCTCGACAAATAGCCCAATCGGTTTATCGCCGGAATACATCTTGATGGCAGCCGCAATATTGCGCTCCATCGTGTGCGGCTTACGATAGTAGCGTATCGTGCCAAATGGCTTTTCATGCTCGATATACAGGCGATTGGTACGCGAAAAGGCTTGGATGATATTTTCATGCTTGAGCATCTTATCCAGATACAAGGTGTTGAGCCATTTTGAATCGAAGCCGGTGAGCATTTGATCCACCACAATCAATAAATCAATTTGCTGCGCTGGATTTTTTTCAAGGCGTAAATACGGCCTTTTATGCGCCAGCCGAGCGGCTAGGTCTTTTTTAAATTGAGCATGACTGCCCAAATTAAAATCCTGCCCATACTGCGCGTTATAGTCTTGAATGATTTCAATTAAACCGGCTTGCTTAAACGCGGTATCGACATAATTACCCACCTCATCAATATTCGGATCGAATAAGGCACTTATTTTTAACTCGGGTTTTGCAATTTTTAAACGGCGATAATACTCAATCGCCTCTTTAATGCTGCTGGTGGCAAAAATAGCGTGAAATTTACTGTTCTGGCTCAGACTCGTCCAGTTGTCAACGATATCTTTAATTACTTCCTGTTGATGTATCGCTTCTTCGTATTGAGAATTCGGCAACTCATCTTCAATGCCTTTCACATAATCGCCATTGGCTTCTTTGTGACCAGCCATCGCGACATCACGCATATAGCGATTAAACACTGCCTTTTTCTGCGGGTCGGCCAAGGCTTCACTTTCCGTACTGGCTTTGGCTTTCTCTAGTGCCACGGCTCTTCTTAAATCTTTATCTCTGTAAGTCATCACCTTGTACGGATCAAACCCCAATACATTTTTATCACGGATGCCATCGGCGATCGTGTAGCGATGTAATTCGTCGCCGAATACCGTTGCCGTCGTATTCAGATTTTTTTGGTTTTCATCTTGAATCGGCGTGCCGGTAAAACCAAAAAAAATCGCCGCTGGAAAGGTGGCTTTAATCGTGATCAGCATATCGCCAAAGGTGGAGCGGTGCGCTTCATCCACAATAAACACAATGCGCTGCAGGTTGATCAACGCAATATCATGGCTTTGTAAACTCACGCCATCGTCATTGGCCTCGGCATTGATGTTACTCATTTTTTGAATCGAGCTAACAATCAAGGTATTGGCAGGATCGGTGCTTTTGAGTTTGGTGATCAACACGCCGGTATTTTCAGTCGCCTGCACGGATTCACCCTCGCCAGCAAAGCCTTTGTATTCTTGTAACGATTGCACGCCCAGCTCGATACGATCCATTAAAAAAATCACTTTATCAGCGTCTTTAGAATGGGCAATCAGCTGCGCTGATTTAAAGCTGGTCATGGTTTTACCAGAGCCGGTGGTATGCCACACATGGCCGCCCAAACGGTCACGATCAGCCCAGTTGGTTTTGGATACTTTGTCTGAAATGGCATTGGCGGCAAAATACTGATAGCTGCGCATCACTTTGAGCACGCCATCCGAATGATCGGCCACGGTGTAAAAACCAATCAATTGATGCGCCATCGGGATAGACAAAAAGACCGAGGCGATGCTTTTCCAATCATTCATGGGTTGGTTATTAAAATCAGCCCAATGAAAGTAAAAATCTTTGTTAAATTTGCCATCCATGCCAGGGTTGGCAAAATAGACCATCTCGCTCGGCGTCATCGCCACAAACACCTGCACCAAGCCAAACACGCCGGTAAATACGCCCTCGGCTGAATATTTTTCGATTTGATTGTAGGCATGGCTGACTGGCACAGCGCTGCGTTTGAGTTCGATGTGAATCAAGGGCATGCCATTAATCAGCAGCAACACATCGCCACGGCGGTCATTCAGGATTTTGGACGCCTTAGCAAATTGCGGTTGCTGCACAATTTGGTAGCGGCTTTGCCCAGCAGCGATTTCGTGGCGGTCGTAGATTTTTAGGCTAATTTCCTTGCCAAAATGCAGTGGGTCTTGCGGATTATCGCGGGTAATCGACACGGTTTTGCCATTGATAAATCCATTGAGTTTGAGCGGGGTTTTGAGCTCGCGAATTTGCTCCACAATTTGCTGCATTTCGCTATTAGTCAGCGGTACATCGTTCAGGCGGTCAATGTCGCGGTTGTTCTGAAATAAAATATCCGCCCAGTTTTGCAGCAAATCCGCTTCGGTCGTATTTTTTAAGACCTGATCTTCCCAGCCTTTATTTTTTAGCTCATTGACTAAGGCAGTTTCAAAAGCGGCTTCGCTGACGAATGTTGAATGATGAGTGATGAAGGATGAATTACTTGCCATGCTGTTTGCTCTGTTGTGCTGTTTTTACGATGCTGGTTAATATTCGCACCAACTCATCAGACTCTTGGATGATCTCTTTTATCATGTGCGTTTCGACTAGATTCGTTGCTTGCAACAGTTTTAGCCAATACAGGGTTTCTCTGGATTCTTTTCGGGCAATCGACATTTTTGCAATAAAATCCGCTTTACTCTGCCCCGCCTGTGCTTCTTCTGTATTAGCACCAATCGATGTGCCAGAACGTAATAATTGATTAGCCAGCGTTTGAGATACTTTGCCTTGTTTTTCCAAAAACTGACACAAACGCACTACCCGAATCGCAAACTCAAACGTACGAACCGGAATGGCAATGCTAAATGATGAATGATGAGTGCTGAATTCATCACTTTTATCATTACTGTCTTTTTCATTCATCATTCATACCTCAGCATTCATAATTCACAATTCATCCGTCTTATACAGGGTGTAGCCTTCGTAGTAATAGCTGGCGTCGATCCCTTTCATGTAAATCTCGGTATTGTCGATTTGATCGGTCAGCGCTTGTTGCAATAGATATTTAATCTCAATGTCTTTCACGGGGCTGCGTTCCATCGCCATGAGGTAATCATCTTTATCCACACGCTGCCAATCGATCACTTGCTTGAGTTCTTTTTTTAAAATCAAATCCAGCCAAATTCGCGTACTGCGGCCATTGCCTTCGCGAAAGGGATGGGCAATATTCATTTCGACGTATTTCTCGATGATTTCATTAAACGTACTTTGCGGCATCGCTTCGATGTTTTTTAAGGACACGGCCAGATACATCACCGGCGCAAAACGAAAATTCCCTTTGGCGATATTCACCTCGCGCACCTTTCCCGCAAAAGCATAAATCTCACCAAACAGCGCGGCGTGAATACTGGCCAAAGCCTGAAAGCTACCGACCTCCAGCGTATCTAAAAAGCCGCTGGTAAATAGCTGATGGGCTTGGGCTTTACTCAATCTTTCTTCCACCCGAGCCAGCTCGACCGCATCGGTGATGCCCAGTTTATTCTCTAAGATCATTGGCGAACTCCGTTCGAGTTATGAATGCTGAGTGCTGAATGATGAATTTTAGAGGCATTGGTTTTTAATTCAGAATTCATCATTCATAGCTCATAATTAGCTAGGGTATACGTCTGTAGCCATTATTCATAAAGGGCTACAATCGCATACCATTAAGCAAGTAAACCAGCTCGCAGCGATGTTAAAACAAGGCCTACGCCGTGGCCTTAAACAAACATTTTGACCATGCAAGCTTGCTTGATGTTATTGAGTTTTTTGAGTTGGGCTTGGTGTTGGTTTATTAGTGCATCGAACTGATTGAACAGGTTGCCAATTTTTATCTGCTCATCATCTTGTGGCATGGCTATGTTTTGTCTTTTTACAATTTCAGAATTAAGATTTACTTGGCTTCCAGGTTGCCCATATTTTTTCCATTCTCGTTCAAAACCTTTTAACCATTGAAATAAAAATTCACGATCAAAAACTGGTTTCATGAAAATTAAAAAACCATCATGTACACCTGTACTTACATAGTTAATCACAGGTTTTCCTACTGTAGCTGCAATACTTAAAAGAAGATGTGGCTCAGTAAGTACACGGGTTTTTTCTTCACCCGCTTTTGAAATTCGTTGTTCTAAATAATAAATTCTTCCATCTTGTTCAGATACATCTTTAATTCTTAACCATCCAACATCTGACTTTTCATCAAACCATTTTTTATCTTCAATTGGCCTAGGGCTGGCACCACGAACAATCTCAGATAAATCACCCAATACCTTATACTCCCAATCCCCACTAAATCCCTTAAACCTAATTTCTGGCACGGTTGCGCCTTGCTTGGGGAACATCTTTTCGAGCAGGGCTTTTTTAAGGCTTAATAGCTTGTCGTGCTTTTGCTGATGCTGAGCAATCAGAGTATCGAGCTGTTGAAAATAATCGCCGATTTTGGTTTGTTCAGCAATATCTGGGAAATTAATTTCTAGTTCTTTCAAGTCAGCGTTGCGCACATGAACTACTGATTTACCTTGTGCTCTTTTCGACAAGTCTTTCTTTGGTTTACCATTTGAAATGGTAAGCGCTAAAAATACGCAATAAATTTTATCATGTGGGTAAATAACATTTAAATCGCCACCTAATAAAATTCCCGACTGCACAACTGCTGATGCTCTTGCAATATCTTCAGAGGTTTCACCTGATGCAGGAACTATTACCTCACTGCCTTTGCTTACAATGGATTTACCATTGTTTTTCACAAATGTATCCACTTCAAAAATTGTGGTTTTATATTTCGTATATAATCTCCCATATAAAACTATTGGGCTTCCCTCTGCGATCAAATCATTTTTAGAATAACCTTGACCTTTTAAGAACTCAGCATTCAACCCTAATTTTTTCTCTTCCCATTCACCATCAAAGCTCTTAAACCGAATAGCAGGCGTGTTGTTAATTATGAATTCTGAATTATGAATGCTGAATTCAGTGCTGCCATTGATAGAGTGGTTTTCATTCATCATTTATCACTCATCACTCAGCATTTTCATTAATTCGTTTAGGGCGGCAAGATCAAACTCATTCCCCGTCAGTTCTTCAATTAAACCCGCTAGCGCTTGTTCGGTTTGTTGGATGTCGCTGGCAACTGCGGCGTAGGTGGTGGCGTATTTATCGGCTAGTGCTTGCACTTGGCGGGTGAGTTGCCCAATCAGCTGTGTCGGCAATTGCGCTAGCTCGGCCAGTAAGGGCGTAATCCATTTTAATTCGAGCAGCGTATTCACTTGTTCATCGCTCAGGCTTTCGATGGTGGCTTTGGTTTTGAGGTGCAGTGCATCGGCGGCGGCTTTAACGGCTTTTTTCAGCTCTTTTTCTTCGACGATCAAGGTATCGGCTTGGATGATTTTGGCTTCATAGCTGTCTGCATCCAAGGCTTTTACTGTTTTCGAGGCGGCTTTGAGGTCGGCTTTTAGCTGCTTGGCGGCTTTGGCCACGGCGGCATTAACAAAGCCATCGCCGTTGTCGTTGACGGTATCGAGGGATTTATCTTCTTCAGAGAGCGAATCGAGGATGGCTTCTAATTCGGCGCTGATTTCCGCTACGCGATTTTCTTGCTGCTGCAGCGCGTGTAGCTCGGCGCTGAGGTAAGTGTTTTGCACCAAGGCAAACGGCAGGATGTGGCCAAGCCAGCCGTCTTGCACTTCGGTTTCGATGCCTTTGACTTTTTTGTTGACCATATTGGGGTCAACCTGCTTGCTGGCGGCAAAGCCTTCGGTTTGCAGCATTTCCAAATCGGCGGCGATGGTTTGCCAGTGATTATCGAGCAATTGATAAGCGTGGTAGCGGCTGATTAAGGCGATGTCATTCAGGCGGGTACTGGCTAAGCGCGTAAACAGGTCTTGGCAGAGCGTGTCTTCTTGCCGTGCAATACTCACCGTCTGCCACTGCGTGATGAGTTCGGTTTTGAGGTAGGTATCAAAGCCAGTAAACGCCTGGGCGTAACTGAGCCCAAACGCATTGACTTCGGCGTGTTGGGTGATGGTGGGCTTCACCTCGGCCGCCGCAATGGCGAGCTGCGCATAGTGGCTGTTGGTGTTGCTAAATAATGCCTTACGCAAGGCAGGGAACGCTTGCCAATAATGCTGTAGCTGATTGATTTCGCTGACCGGAATACCGCCGAGCATGGTGGCGTGCAAATCCCAAGTGTCACTGGTATCGGCAGAATCGACATAGCGCGGAATATTCAGGTTGTAGTCGTTGTCGCGCAGCGTGTGCTTGCTGACCAATTGCGAAAATTTGGGATGATTGGCGCGCTGAATCACCGCATCGCTGATGCGTTTGATGTCGGAGGCTTGCAGCTTATTGTTTTTGCCGACTTTGATAAAATGCTTGGACGCATCGACAACGAGTACATCCGTCGCTTCGCGTTTTTGGCGCAGCACCAAAATCACGGTAGGAATGCCGGTGCCAAAAAAGATATTGGCAGGTAGGCCAATAATCGCATCAATGTGGTTTTGCTCAATCAGCTGCTTGCGAATCGCACCCTCTTCACCGCCACGGAATAACACACCGTGCGGCAAGACAATGGTCATGATGCCATCGGGCTTGAGGTGATACAGATCGTGCAGCAAAAAGGCGTAGTCGGCTTTGGTTTTAGGTGCAAGGCCAAAGCGCGCATAGCGTGGATCGCTGGCTTTGTGCTCTGGATCCCATTGCTGAGAATACGGCGGATTGGATACCACCGCATCGACATACAGCGGGTGATAACCCAATGGGTCGTTTTCATCAAAATAAGGCCAATCGTCCTCTAAAGTATCGCCATTGCGGGTCACAATATTGTTGGGCTTGATGCCGCGCATCACTAAGTTCATACGGGTTAAATTGTAGGTGTTGGCTTTGAGTTCTTGTGCGAAGTATTTAATATTGTTTTCGCCATCGATGTATTTGGCGACGCAATTACCGATGTTGATCAGCAAAGAGCCCGAGCCACTGGTCGGGTCATAAATCTCGATTTTTTCTTTGTCTTTGACGTGATGCGCGATGATCTCGGACATCAGTAATGAAACTTCGTGCGGGGTATAGAATTCACCCGCTTTTTTACCGGCGTTGGCGGCAAATTTTTCAATCAGGTATTCGTAGATATAGCCCAGCACGTCGTAGTCTTGCTTGCCATCCATGGGGATAACTTTAATCAGTTGCAGCAAGTCACTGATGGCTTTGGTTTGCTTGGCGGCGCTTTCGCCTAATTTACTCAATCCCGTTTGCAGGGTATTAAAAATGCCGTCGAATAGTTTTTTGTGATTGCTGTGGATTAGCCGATCAAACGCAGACAAGGCATCGCGCACATTCGAAACATCAAAGTCACTGCCCTTAGAAAGCCAAGTCGAAAACAAATTGTCGTAGGCAATAAAGTAGCCCAGCTCTTTTTTGATGTACTCGACCGTATCTGCATCCTCTTCACTGAGCAATGCGATTTCAGCGGCCGACATGCCTTGCTGCTTGGCGAACTGGATGAGTTGATCCGATAGGTATTTGTAAAAAATGAAGCCCAAGATGTAGTCTTTGTACTCGTTGGCTTCAATTTTTGAGCGCATCTGATTAGCAGATTCCCAAATTTTGCCTGCTAATTGTTGTTTATTCAAAATACATTTCCTTTTTGTATTCTTTGACTAACAGCGAGGCTCTGTTGTTTAATTGCTGACGTTATCCAGCCAAATTTCGAAATACGCAACCCGCTATAAAATATAAAAAACATGAATAAATACTGCATGACCATTTTTTATGGTTAATTTTTATATTTATAATCAAGTGTTTATTAGGTTTTAATTTTTGTTTGATGATAAAAAAAGAAAGGTGATTGTTCTGTTTTTATCCGTTTTTTATGTGTTGAGTGTTTTTGGTAGATCAATATTTTGTGTGTGTAGCATGAGTTAATCGTTAATATTTCACCTGTCACAGCACCTCTTTACCTAAACGTAAAATGCCACCGAAGGGGCTGGATGTGAATGAAGTGCAATCGATACATTATACGCTGGCCATCATTAAACAGAGCGACAATAGCGTGTAATTATTTAATTCAGACGGATTAAGTTGGCACATGGCTATCTTGCACAAGAGTATGAATTAAGCCTGCGATCTAGGCTGGATTTCTCTTTGGCATGAGTGCGTACTGGGTATGATTTTATTTAGTCCATAAAAAAAGCACACCCGAATATTCTTGGGGTGTGCTTTTTTAATTTAGAAACAATTATGCAGTCAGTGCCAGTAGTTTTACAAAGGCATCATCAAATTGCTTCAGGCCTTCGGTTTGTAGCTGCTCGCCTTGCAGATTGTAGTTAATGCCCAGTTTGCGCAGCGCGGCCAGATTGGCGATGGCTTGGTCTGTTCCTGTTTCAAGCGTCAGCGCGGCTACGCCGTGGTCGCGGAATAGATCGAGTGTGGCGTCTGGTACGGTGTTGACGGTTTCTGGGCCGATCAGATCTGCCACGTACATCACATCGCTATAGGCTTTGTTTTTGGTGCCGGTAGAAGCCCACAGCATGCGTTGTGGGTTTGCGCCCAGTGCTTTTAGTGCTGCAAAGCGAGTGCCGTGGAAGAGCTTTTTGTAATGCTCGTAAGAGACTTTTACAAATGATTTTGCCACTTCACCGCGCAGAGCTAGCGCCTCGCTGCTGCCAATCGCTTCCAGTTGTGGATCAATCAAGCTATCTACGCGGGATAGGAATACGGACGCTACGGCATGCACGTGATCTACCGGCAGGCCAGCGGCAACGCGTGCTTCTAGGCCGCGGATATAGGCTGTGAGCACTTCATCAACGTGTTTCAGGTTAAACATCAACGTAACGTTGATATTCAGGCCAGAGGCAATCAGCTCTTCAATGGCGATTACGCCGGCAGAGGTGGCGGGTACTTTGATCATCAAATTAGGGCGATCAATAGCCGCCCACAAACGCTTGGCGTTGCTGATGGTGCCCACTGCATCGTGCGATAGCGTTGGGGAAACTTCTAGTGATACGTAGCCGTCTTTACCCTTGGTTTCATCGTAAATGGCACGGGTTACATCGCAAGCGGCTTGTAAATCTGGGATCACTAGCGCTTCATAGCGCTGTTCTGCTGTGAGGTTTTGTTTTTTTAATTCGGCTAGATCACCAGTGTAAAGCGGATCGGAGCTGATGGATTTGAAGAAAATCGCTGGGTTAGATGTCACCCCCACAATGCCGTCTTCTTTCAAAATCTTGGCAAGATCGCCAGATTGAATCAGACCACGCGATAAATTATCCAACCAGATGCTTTGACCTAGGGGCTTAATGGCTGCGATTTTGCTCATGGGGGTGACACCTCAAATAAAGAGATAGAAGAAAAGTAATGCTCAGTAGCAAATTATCCCCTATCCCCCATGATTTAGCATTTGTCATCACGCAATAATTATTACTATTTTTTAAGCTTCATGAAGGTTGACAGGGGGAAATGCTTGAAATGGGTGTGCAGAAAGGGTGCATAACCCTCGTTATTTAATCACTCGCTGTGGTGGAAACTTCACCGCAAATTGGCTGCCGATGCCTGCTTGCGATTGCACCACTAGCTGAGCTTGATGGCGCTGAATAATGTGTTTCACAATGGCTAAGCCTAAGCCGGTGCCGCCAGTAGAGCGCGATCTGCCACGGTCTACTCGGTAAAAACGCTCAGTAAGGCGGGGTACATGTTCGGGGGAAATGCCGATGCCCGAATCTTGCACGCTAAATACGCCGTGCTCGTCAATCAGATTCCAAGCCAGCGTAATTTTGCCTTCATTTGGGGTGTAGCGAATCGCGTTAGAAACCAAATTGCCAAAGGCTGAATGCAGCTCGTCGTGATTGCCAATCAAACGGATTGAGTCGAGTTGGCCAATGGCTACAATATGGCGGCCTTGGGATAGGCCTTCGGCTTCGGCAGCGAGTAGGCGCATAAGCTGTGGGATATCTACTTCTTCCTCACGCATTTGCTGGCCACTTTCTAGGCGAGAGAGCGTCAGTAAATCGTCAACCAAACGTTGCATACGCTGTGTTTGATCGTACATAAGCTGTAAATGCTGGCGACGTATATTGGCATCCGTGTCAGGCATATCGATCATGGTTTCGATAAAGCCGCCCACTACGGTGAGCGGCGTGCGTAGCTCATGCGATACATTGGCAACAAAATCGCGGTGTACAGTTTGTACGCGATCAAGCTGGGTGATATCACGGGATAACAGCAGCTTGCGGCTTGAATCAAAAGGAACCAGTTGCACTGATAACACCTGCTCTTGTGGCCTATGTGTATGTAAAACCAGCGGATGGGCAAAATCTTGACTGCGTAAGTATTCGCGCAGCGAAGGATGGCGAACAATATTGCTAATTACTTGCCACACATCGCTGACGCGGTTGATGGCCATATGTTGCGCCGCCGAGCGATTGCACCATTCGATGCGATCGTGCTCATCTAAAATCACCACGCCATCGGGTAGCGCTTCACTGGCATTGGTAAAACGATCCAGCGTATTGGTGAGGCGTTCTTTAATTTTGCTTTGCAGGCGTACCTGGTTGTAAACCCGATCAAATACTTCCTGCCAAATCAAAATACCGCTGGGTACATTATCAACGCGGGAGTTTTCTACCCAACGGTGTAAGCGGCCAAGATTAATTAAGTGGTACAAAACCGATAGCGATAACAGCCCAATTGCGGTTGCCATGCCATATAGCAAGCCATGGATTCCACCGATTGCCGCAGAAAATAGCGCCATTACCAAATAATGAATCAGAGAGCGTAGCCAAAGCATTTAGATTTGTTCCAAAGGGAAAGCGCTTACTCATGCAAGGCTATAAATCATTCGTCGTTTCTAGCTAATTATCTTTAAAAGCTTTATGTAAGTATATCTCAGCTTGAGGCCTGGTATTTACCTTAGGCTTAATTATTATGTGCAGAAAGCCGATAGCCTGTACCACGTACGGTTTGGATTAGACGATCAAAGCTGGTTGATTCCAGCGCCGAGCGTAATCGTCGAATATGTACGTCTACTGTGCGTTCTTCCACAAATACATGATCGCCCCAAACATGATCAAGCAATTGTGCGCGTGAATGCACTCGCTCTGGGTGGGTCATAAAGAAATGTAGTAGCCGGAATTCTGTTGGCCCCAGGTCAATGGTGTCGCCATTGCCGGTTACGCGGTGCGTGGCAGGGTCTAGGCGCAGGCCCTGTACTTCAACGGTATCATCGGTAATTTGCGGTGCGCGGCGGCGCAGCACAGCCTTAATGCGCGCTTGCAGCTCACGTGGGCTAAATGGCTTAGTAATGTAATCATCAGCGCCAGTTTCTAGGCCGATCACTTTATCTTGCTCGTCCGAGCGGGCGGTGAGCATGATCAAAGGGATTTGCCGAGTGCGCTCTTCTGCGCGCAGCTTTTTAGCAAAATCAATCCCAGTCATGCCAGGTAGCATCCAATCGAGCAAAATCAAATCAGGTAGGGCATTGCGGACGATATTTTGCGCACTTTCTGCAGAGTCAGCGCGCATCACATGGTGCCCTGCTTGAGATAGATTGAAAGCAATCAGCTCTTGAATGGCGGGTTCGTCTTCAACAAGTAAAATATTTGCAGGCATAGCGATTGACCTCGCGGAATAAAGTTCCACATTTGTTGCAAGATTAAGGCCTCAATATGTCTTTAATATTACAAGTCGTAAAGAAGTGGTCTTATTTTAAATTACAGTGGCGTATTTTTCACACTCAAAAGTAAATTAACAGCCTGCATGCTGCTGACAGCAAAGTCCTGAAGCGGGGTATCATGCAAGGGTTCATTCAAGAGCGTCGTGACCAATGGCCGGACTTAGCGCAACAACCCCGCAACCCAGCGAAATTAAACTGCATCAAGCCTCTAAAATACTAGAGATTCACTTTGATGATGGCTGTCATTTTGATTTATCTTGCGAATACCTAAGGGTGTTTAGCCCCTCTGCCGAAGTGCGCGGCCACGGCGCTGGGCCCGGCACGCTACAAGTAGGTAAGCAAGGCGTCAATATTATCGATATCGCCCCCGTGGGCAACTACGCAGTAAAATTGGTATTTGATGATGGCCATGATTCAGGGCTGTATTCTTGGGACCACCTCTATGAGCTGGGCCGTAATAAGGAAGCCAACTGGCAAGATTATCTAGCGCGTTTAGAGTTGGCAGGGGCTGCGCGGGCTTAATTGTCAGCCATAAAGTTAAAGAACAAATATTGTGAGAGTTTAAAAATGACTGATCCAAGTACCCATTTTGGTTTTAAAACGGTGAATGAGTCCGAAAAAGCGCAAAAAGTCGCTGAAGTTTTTCATTCGGTGGCTAAAAAATACGATGTGATGAATGACTTAATGTCAGGTGGTTTACACCGCATCTGGAAATTTTTTACCATTGAAACCAGTGGTGTGAAAGCCGGCGATAAGGTGCTGGATATTGCCGGTGGTACGGGTGATTTATCCAAAGCTTTTGCAAAAAAAGTGGGCAAAACCGGCCAAGTATGGCTAACCGATATTAATAGCTCGATGCTGGGTGTAGGGCGTGATCGGCTATTGGATCAGGGCTATGCATTGCCGGTGGCGCAGTGCGATGCAGAGAAACTACCGTTTCCAGATAACTACTTTGACTGTGTTTCGGTGGCCTTTGGCCTGAGAAATATGACGCACAAAGATGTGGCGCTGGCCGAAATGTGCCGCGTCTTAAAGCCAGGCGGGCGCTTATTGGTGCTGGAGTTCTCTAAAGTTTGGGCTCCTTTAAAACCTGCTTACGATATTTACTCGTTTAAGTTATTGCCATTTATGGGCAAGCTGGTGGCTAATGATGCAGATTCTTACCAGTATCTGGCGGAATCGATCCGCATGCACCCAGATCAAGAAACCTTAAAGCAAATGATGAAAGACGCTGGTTTTGGCCGCGTTGATTTTCATAATATGACCGGTGGTGTGGTTGCCCTGCATAAAGGGATAAAAATCTGATGTTACTGGCTGCCGTACTTAATCGCCTGTTGGTAGAGGACGCGGCAGCGAAGGCTGAGCTTGCGCAATTCGCTGGCCGTAGCATCAAGATTTCCCTGCCGCTGGTGAGCGAAACCTTGGTGCTGATGAATGATGGCCGCTTGGCTGAAAGCAAGGCCGAAGCAGAAGCTACGCTCGATTTACCTATCAGCTTTTTTACTCACCGCATGCAGGATAAAACCGCAGCCGCCCGCCATGTGCGCTTGAGTGGCGACGGCGAGCTAGGCAGCCGCATCGGCCATGTGCTGAGCGGCCTGCGCTGGGATGCTGCTGAGGAATTATCCAAGCTGATTGGCGATGTGGCGACGCAAAGACTGGTCAGCATTGCAGGCAAAGTGGGCGGGATTCCTGGTGCTATGGGCTCAAAAATGGTGGCCAATTTGGCCGAATACTTGCGCGACGAGGCCCCACTGTTGGCGCATAAGCGCGATGTGAACCAGTTTTGTAATGATGTGGATGAATTGCGTGATGCGCTGGCAAGGCTGGAAAAGCGAGTTTCCCAATTAATATAAGGTGGGTTGGGTTTATGACTTTTGTATTTATCAGCTCAATAGTTGAATTGTAAAAATGTATTGAGCTGATAAAACCGTCACTTATATTTTGTGAATTAACGCAACGCATACAATTAAAAAAACCAGCAACATACCGAGTGCTAAAATTATTTCGATAATTTTCATTTTTTATTATCCCTGGGTGATTTAATGAATTCCTATTCAATCACAAATACCCTAGGTTTGGAGCGCAAAAAAATCGGTAATTCATGTTTTGCACCATTTTTTGCGCTACCAAGCGTAATTCTATATCGGTAGAAACATTGGGATTTTGCGTAGCTAAGCCTGTTTTAGCAATAGTATTGTTAATTATTTCTTTGTTTTGTCGTTGTTTCTTACACTAGAAAACATTGCAGAAAGCAAAATGACCACGCTCTCGGCATAGGGCTTAATAATCCCCTTGAAGCACGCCGAAGCGAGGAACAAGCGGGCGGGGTTTCGGCGAGGACTGTTTGAGCGAAGCGAGTTCCGCAGCCGCCGCTCGATTGTCCGCAGATGAGGAGCCTTCGTGCCTAGGTGGTTGTCGCTTGGCTTCGTTTCTTGGCGAAGCAAGAAAGGAAGGCCCCGCGGTGGCTACCGCTCCTAAATCAATGTGCCGAAGGCACTAAAATCTTAAGTTGAACCAATGCGTCTTTCTCGTTTAATTAAAATTGTCCGTGTGGTTTTTGGCTATGGTCTGGATGAGTTTTTACTCGGCCATGAGCGGGTGCGTGGCTTGGGTAAGCTGATTCAATCCTTACTCTCTGGCCGAGATTTAACCGCGCCAAGGGCTGAGCGTTTGCGGCTGGCGCTGCAAGAGTTGGGGCCAATTTTTGTCAAATTTGGTCAGGTTCTGTCTACTCGCCGCGATTTAATGCCGCTGGATGTTGCCGATGAGCTGGCGAAACTACAAGACGATGTACCACCTTTTGCTGCGGCTACGGCAGTGGCGGTGATTGAGGCAAGCTTAGGCCGTAAATTGGCTGAACTATTTGCTGAATTTGATCACACGCCGGTGGCTAGCGCCTCGGTGGCGCAGGTGCATAAGGCACGTTTACATAATGGCCAGCAGGTGGCGGTAAAAGTCTTACGGCCTGATATCTTGCCGGTGATTGAATCTGATTTGGCGCTGATGCGCATTATGGCGGTGCTATTAGAAAAACTCTCGGCCGACGGTAAGCGTTTGCGCCCTAGAGAAGTGGTGGCCGAGTTTGATCGCTATCTGCACGACGAGCTGGATTTAATGCGCGAGGCGGCCAATGCCAGCCAGCTGCGCCGCAATTTTTTGAATTCCAGCCAGCTCCTAGTGCCGGAAGTCTTCTACGATTTTTGTGCGCGTGAAGTGTTTGTGATGGAGTGGATGGATGGCATTCCGGTCGGGCGCATCGATGAGCTGCTGGCAGCAGGAATGGATTTAAAAAAACTGTCGCGCTTTGGGGTAGAAATCTTTTTTACCCAAGTGTTTCGCGATGGGTTTTTCCATGCCGATATGCACCCCGGCAATATCTTAGTGGCGGCGGATAATCGCTATATTGCGCTGGATTTTGGCATTATCGGCACCTTATCAGACAGCGATAAGCAATATCTGGCGATTAATTTTTTAGCCTTCTTTAATCGTGATTACCACCGTGTTGCCACTGCGCATATTGAATCGGGCTGGGTGCCTAAAGACACACGAGTGGAAGAGTTAGAAGCGGCAGTACGCACCGTTTGCGAGCCTATTTTTAACAAGCCGCTGTCGCAAATTTCTTTTGGCCAAGTGCTGCTGCGTCTATTTGAAACCTCGCGCCGCTTTAATGTAGAAATCCAGCCGCAGCTGGTGCTGTTGCAAAAAACGCTGCTGAATATCGAAGGCTTAGGCCGTCAGCTTGATCCAGATCTAGATCTGTGGCAAACGGCTATGCCGTTTTTAGAGCGCTGGATGCACGAGCAAATTGGCTGGCGTGGCATGCTGCGTAATCTAAAAAAAGAAGCGCCGCAATGGGCCGCCTTACTGCCCATGCTGCCACGTAAATTAGGCGAGCTGCTCGATCAAAACCATACCGAGCTATTGATGGCAGGTTATAGCGGCCTGATGTGGGAACAAAAAAAGCGCAACTGGCTGCTGGGGGTGATTGCAGCGCTGTTGGCGGGATTATTGCTGACTTGGTGGTATAAATAGCTGGCAGTAAGCTAAGTGCTATGCCGGTAAAGCCTGCTAGTTTACTACTAAAAAAATGGCGTTTGTCGCGGCGTAGTGACAAACGCTTTTTTATACTCAGTCCCTCTAAAATACTTGTAGTTGTCATCGTTCAGCTATTCTGCTGAATATGGTTTGATTTCTTGATCTACTTTCCGCCTAGTCTTCTGATTTATATTGCCTTGGCCTCTGCACGCCTTAGTTATTTTTCAATTAGCGCGTCGCTATACTGCGAAATAAACGCTTTTTTAATAGCGTACCTTTATCAGTTTGGGCAGGTTTATTCTGCTTATCTTCATACAATGGGGAGGCTTGATACCGATTCTATCAACTTAAGCAATCTGCGGTTCCTAATGGGGCTGAAACCCACGAGCGATGTTGCCCCCCCCCCCCGCCCGCCCTACGGTGATATTTTTCTTAAGTTGATAGGATTTGGCTTGATATATCCTTTGTCGCGTATTTTTCTTCTTGTTTTTTGCAAATTCTATGATGAATCACTGACTACACTGCTAGTTTGATGTATGTGCCTTAGCCCTTGCTAATGGTATAAACCCACTTGCTACTATGCTATATAATTAAATTCTTATAATTCATAAAACAATCTTTAGTAGTAATTTGCATACTTGGAGCTTTAAATGAAAAAATTATTCTTAGCCGCTTTGCTTAGCACTTGTAGCATGCTGGCGCATGCTGATTTGGTGGATGCCATTAAGACCCGTGGCTCTTTGTTGGCTGGGGTGCGGGCTGATATTCCGCCGTTTGGACAAAGAAATAAAAATCAAACGGTTTCTGGTTATGACGTTGATTTTGCTGGAGCAATCGCTAAAAAGCTGGGCGTTAAATTGGTGGTGCTCAATTTGGATCCAAGCGAGCGTATCTCTGCCGTTAAAACAGCTAAGGTCGATATTTTGGTCGCAACATTTACTAAAACGCCTGAGCGCGAGCGTGAAGTAAATTGCAGCAGTGGCTACTTTGTTGCGGCACAAAAAGTGCTGTCTAAGAAAGGGAGGTTTCCAACTCCAGAATCCTTAGTCAAGGCTAATATTGGTGTAGCGCGTGGGACAACTGGTGCTGATTTGGTTCGCAAGCTCTACCCTAAAGCCACGGTCGTTGCCTTTGATGATATTCCTGAGGCGGTACGTTTCTTAGAAGAGGGAAAAATTGATGCAGTAGTGGATGATGAGCCATCGCTTGCACGTAATCTAAGCCAAATGTCTAACAAGGCACAGTTTGAATTATCGAGTTATGCCAATGCCACAGAGATTTATGCTATTGCCGCTAGGCTTGGTGAAAAGCGCTTAATGAATATCATTAATGAAACTTTGCTTGAAATGGAAAACACTGGCGAAGCAGAGCGTATTTTTAACCAATGGTTTGGGCCACAAACAGCAACGCCATTTCCCCGCACGTTTAAGATTCGTGGGTAATTTAGCAACACTTTGCCTCATTTATTATGGAGGTTGCTGAAGGAATTTTTCATATTAATGTAATAAAACGAGCGTTTAGGTAAGTGTTTTTACTTATTTTGCTACTGTTTTATATATGCACAAATTCTTACTTAGTGCAGTTGGAGATTGTCGCAGTATAGAGGTCAAGCTAAAGCGCTTTAAGATCAGATTCTTCTTATCTGATATGGCAATGATGCGATCTTGATGCATCAATAGTCTGGAGCTTGATTATGCAACGATTAATTCTGGCTGGTTTTTTGAGTGTTTGTAGCGTACTGGCCCACGCCGATTTAATTGATACGATTAAGGCTCGAGGTACCTTGGTGGCGGGGGTTTCGGCAGACGTTCCCCCGTTTGGGCAAAGAAATAAAAATCACACTGTTTCTGGCTATGACGTTGATTTTGCTGCAGCTATTGCCAAAAAGCTGGGTGTCAAACTGGTAGTGCAGGATGTGAACCCCGCTGAGCGTATTCCCAGCGTAAAGTCAGGCAAGGTGGATGTGATTGTGGCTGCATTCACCAAAACGCCTGAGCGTGAGCGTGAAGTGGCGTGCAGCATTGGTTATTTTGTTGCCGCGCAAAAAGCTTTAAATAAAAAGGGTAAATATCCTAATTCAGAGTCTTTAGCTAAATTACGCATTGCGGTTTCTAGCGGCACAACGGGTGAAGAGCTTGCTAAAAAACTTTACCCTAAGGCGCATATCACTGCATTTGCTGATATTTCAAATGCGGTGCGTTCTTTAGAGCAGGGCGGTGTGGATGTGGTGATGGATGATGAGCCTACTTTAGCGGGCGCATTAAATAACATGACCACCAAAGCACAGTATGAGATTTCTAGTTATTCTAATGCTACTGAAATTCTTTCTATTGCCGTTAAGTTAAATGAAAAGCGTTTACTTAATCTAGTTAATGAAACATTGCTTGAAACTGAAAAAACCGGTGAGGCAGAGTTAATCTTTAACCGCTGGTTTGGCCCACAAAGTAATACACCATTCCCGCGTACATTCCGTATTCAGGGGTGATTATTTCTTAGTTTTATAGTGCTTTTATCTAAAGCCCACAAAGCCTTTGGCTGTGTGGGCTTTATTTTATTTAAATAAAGTTAATCTGTGCCGATATAAAGTAAAAGATCCTCCATTATTATTGGGAAAATTACACTTAGCTGACCCATAATTACCTAGTGTAGACTGCACATTCCATTTTATTGGCCGCGTAGGATATAAAAAATGATAAATCCAAATAATAAGCCGATTGGTGTGATTGATGACGAGCAAGCGCTGGATATCGTGGGTGATGCCGTGCTTAAGCTTTGGGATGTAGTGGATGAATTGGCCCGCCTGCGCCCTGCGCATACGCCTGATTATCACGTCACTATTTTTGGCTCAGCCCGCATTCAAGAAGGCTCGGCAGCCTATGAAGCGGTTAAACAACTTGCTAGCGAATTAGCCGCCATGGGCTGCCGTATTGTTACTGGAGGTGGCCCAGGTTTAATGCAGGCTGCTAATGAAGGCGCACGTGATGGTGCGCCTGATCGGCCAGAGGCATCAGTGGGGATTCGGGTTGATTTAGATTTTGAACAAAATGTGAATGATTTTGTTGGCAAAGTTTATGAGCACAAAACATTTTTTTCACGTTTACACCATTTTATTTTGCGCTCTAATGCGTTTATTGTGACATCCGGCGGTATTGGCACTTTATTAGAATTAGCCATGGTGTGGCAGTTAATTCAGGTGCGTAAATTGTATGACACGCCTTTGATTTTAGTCGGCGAAATGTGGCACGAGCAGGTAGATTGGGCTCGGCGTTATATGGTAGAAAATAATGCGGGCTTAGCTAGCGAAGTCGATATGCAAATCCCAATTGTAGTCGATACCATTGAAGATGCTGTTCAGCTGATCCGTGAGCACCACGAGAAATGGGAGCAAACGGGGTATTCTTTGAATAATTAAATGAATGCCAAATAAATAAAAGCCCCTGATGGGGCTTTTATTTTGCGCTATAAAGATCCGCTTAATAAATAACTAATTTGGTACCTGCTTGGATAGGCTTAGCGTTATTCCATTTTTTTAGATCTGCAGCAGCGACATTATAGCGTTTTGAAATAGAGGAAAAAGTATCACCACGCTTAGCTGTATATTCACGGCCATCTTTGCCCGAAACCGCGCTCTCTGTTTTAACCGATACACGTAAGATTTGCCCAAGCTGCACTTGCCCGTCGGCAATATTATTCATGCTTTGCAAGGCGGCAATATTCATACCATAGCGTTTAGCAATATTGTAGGCCGTATCGCCTTTGCTGACGCGGTGCTCGCTGCTGGCAATGACGGGAGCGTGTGGTTTATCGTTAGCGCCGGTATCAATGGCTTCTACGCTGCGGTTAGCGGCTAAAGCGGTTAAGGTTTGTCGGTCAGAAACATCTAGGCCGTTAATCTTGGGCACAAGGATGGTTTGTCCACGGGCGAGGCGATCACGGCTGGCGATATCGTTGATGTCTTTAAGCTCGTTTGCGGCTACGCCAAAGGTTTCTGCTAGCTTATCGAAAGACTCCCCCTGTTTAGTGACGTAAGGCTGCCAGTTCAGTAGTGGTTTTTCGTACTCTGCCAGATTTTTTTGAAATATTTCAACTTTAGCCACGGGCAAAACTAAGGATCGGTCATCTTTATAAGCAATGACTGGCCGGATAAAGCCAGGGTTAAGCCTAAGCAATTCTTCAACTGGTGTTTCAGCTAACTCGGCAGCAACCTTCACATCCATATGTTTACCAACGGTGAGCGTGGCAAAGTAGGGCTGGTTAGGCAGTGAGGTTAAGGTGACGCCGTAGGCTTGCGGGTTGGCGATGATATTGCGCACGGCTAATAGCTTAGGCACGTAATTGCGTGTTTCGTCTGGCATGCGTAAATCAATAAACTGAGTGCCAAGATTGGCAGCTTCATTTTTGGCAACAGCACGGGCAACTGCAGTTGGGCCCCAGTTATAAGAGGCCAAGGCCAGCTGCCAGTCGCCAAATTGGGTGTAGCTGCCATTTAGATAGTCTAGTGCGGCGCTGGTGGCGGCCACTACATCACGGCGGCCGTCGTACCACCAAGTGCGTTCTAGACCGTAATCTTTGCCTGTAGCTGGCATAAATTGCCACATTCCCGCAGCTTTTACCGATGATTCTGCTCTTGGATTAAAAGCAGATTCAATCATGGGTAAAAGCGCGATTTCCATCGGCATGCCGCGTTTCTCAACTTCATTCACCACGTAATATAAATAAGGCGTGCCGCGTTTGATAATTCGATTGAGATATTCTGGGCGGCTAGCGTAGTAGTTTTCCCATTTTCTAACCAACTGATGATCTAGCTCTGGAATAGTAAAGCCGGTACGAACGCGCTCCCATAAATCCGCGTATTCGGGGGCCATTACCGCGTCAGAAAACAAGGCGTCAATGGTGCGATTTGTATCGTCTGGGGAGATAAAAGTGGGATTATGTAGCTGGTAATCGATTTTGGCTGGAGCAAGGGTTTCTGCGTGCGAACCCAAGGCACATAGGCCTGTAATGAGGCCAACAAGGAGTCTTTGTTTCATGGGTACCTGCGCCATTTAAAATCTAATAATCGAGCGATGCTGCCGCTGCTGTCTAATCTTGTCAATCTGTTTGTGCTTAATGGTGATATTCCTTTGAAATCAACGGAAGTTATCTTTCCACTTGCGCAGTGCAGCAAAAACATCCACGGGGGATTTTACTTGTGGATTTTGTGTTTGAGCGGCAGCAATGACGTCGTTATGCTCACAGCGTAAAAAGGGATTAATGGCTTTTTCTTGGCCAATTGTGGAGGGTAACGTTGATAAGTTTTGCTGGCGCAGTGCACGCACGTTTTGCATTCTTGCTATCAGTGTAGGGTTATTGGGCTCAACACTGAGGGCAAACTTAAGATTGCTTAAGGTATATTCGTGGGTACAGCAAACAAGGGTTGAATCAGGGTAGGCCGCTAGTTTTTGTAGGGAAGCGTGCATTTGTGCTGGGCTGCCTTCAAATATCCTGCCACAGCCGCCTGCAAAAAGTGTATCACCACAAAATAATGCGTCAGCCGCCAGATAGCTAAGATGATCTAAAGTGTGGCCAGGGGTGGCCAATACCTGAATGTGGGTATTAAGTAGCTGTAATGTTTCACCTTCTTTTACAGGGTTGGAAACATTTTTAATGCCGGCAGGTCCATATACGGGCATCTGGTAGTGTGACCAGAGCACAGGCAAGCCATCGATATGATCGTGATGGTGATGTGTAATCAATACCGCCGCCAGTTCTAGGCCATTTTCTTTAAGATATTGAATGAGGGGCAGTGCGTCGCCAGGGTCTACTGCGATGGCATGCGTGCCTTGTTGCAAAACCCAGATATAATTGTCTTCGAAAATTGGCACAGCGCTAATGCGGATCATAAAAGAATGCCCTTAAATGTTGATGCTCGATTGAACCACTTTGCAGATTGGCTCGCCACCCCATTAGGTCACTATTTAGCTAGTGCGGAGATGGATTGGTACGATCGCACCGTGACCGATATCTTTGGCTACAAAGCGGTGCAGCTAGAGTTGCCACAGCTCGATTGCTTGCGTGCTAATCGCATGGCATGGCATTTGTGTGCTGGGCAATCGCTAGGCGTGGATTTGCGCTGTATGGGCGAGGCTTTGCCGTTTGCTAGCCAAAGCCTAGATCTTTTGGTGCTGCCGCATGTGCTAGATTTTGCCGCGAATCCACAAGCGATGTTGAGTGAAGCCGAGCGAGTATTGATGCCTGAGGGGCGCTTATTGATTACAGGGTTTAATCCTTGGAGCCTCTGGGGGCTGCGTCGTTTACAAAATGGCTCGCACCCCGCCCCATGGCGTGGCAATTTTGTAGCTTTGCCTAGGCTAAAAGATTGGTTAGCAACCTTGGGCTTTGAAACAATGCAGGGGGAGTTTCTTTGCTATGGCTTACCGGTGCAGCGTGAAAAATGGCTATCGAGAAGCCGTTTTTTAGAAGATGCGGGGGATCGCTGGTGGCCCGCCGCTGGCGGAGTTTATTGCCTTGATATGGTAAAGCGTGTGCATGGTATGCGCTTGATTGGGCCTAAATGGCGCAATGTACCGGTGGTTGCGGGGGCTGTGACGGTTACAGGGGCAGATAAAATCATCGTGCTTGAAAAAGATCCTCAGCGCTAATTCATGGTTTTATTATGCATATTGGGCAAATCGCAGCGACGTGCGGCATCGCTCATATCTTGAAGAATTTTTTGTCCTTCAGCGCGATTTTTGATGGCGGTTTTAATTTCATGGCCACTGCCTAAGTTGCCGCCCCCAAAAGCCACTTTTATTTCCTCATCGCTGATATCAATGGTTTGTACCACGGTGAGATTGATAAATCGTTTGCCATCGCTGCCTGGTACAGGCCAAGGGCAAAAAGGCGCGGCGAGGGCCGCTTGGCTAAGTAATAGTGTTATAAGCAAAAAGCGTGGTTGCATCGTGTGTTTTCCAAATTAGGTAGCAATAAGGTGGCAGGCTTGCTGGAGCCACATATAACAAGCGTAGGTTTAATAGTGCGTTTTTCCAGGAAATAAGCATGAATAAAGTAGTGATTTACACCGATGGTGCGTGTAAAGGCAATCCCGGCCCCGGCGGCTGGGGGGCGTGGTTACAGTATGGCGATAAAGAAAAAGAGCTGTGCGGTGGCGAGCTAGACACCACCAATAATCGCATGGAATTGATGGGCGTGATCAAGGCGCTGGCGATTTTAAGCCGCCCTTGTGACGTGGTGATCTGGACCGATTCGCAATATGTAAAAAATGGGATCAGCACTTGGATTCACGGCTGGAAGAAAAACGGTTGGAAAACTGCGGCCAAGCAACCGGTTAAAAACGCTGATCTTTGGCGCGAGCTAGACACTGCTGCGGCACAGCATCAGATCGAATGGTGCTGGGTGAAAGGCCATGCTGGGCATGAAGGCAATGAGCGTGCCGATCAGCTGGCCAATAAAGGCGTGGAAGTTGCACTGGGGCGTGGCTAATGCGGCAAATTATTCTAGATACCGAAACCACCGGTTTACGTGTTGATGATGGTAATCGCATTTTGGAAATTGCTGCGGTTGAAATGATAGACCGGCGTTTATCCTCGCCAGATCGCCACTTTCATTGCTATATCAACCCAGGGCGCGACAGTGAAGAGGGCGCGCTGAATGTGCACGGCTTAACGACGGAGTTTTTATCGGATAAACCAAAGTTTGCACAAATTGCAGATGAATTCTTAGAATTTGTTGCCGGTGCCGAAGTCATTATCCATAACGCACCGTTTGACTTGGCCTTCTTAAATATGGAAATGGCCAAGCTTGGGCGGGGCAAGTTTCAAGACCACGTGGCCAATGTGATTGATACCTTGGCTATGGCTAAAGACCAGCGGCCAGGTAAGCGCAATAACTTGGACGCGTTGTGCGATTTCTTTGATATTGATCGCAGCAACCGTACCTTGCACGGGGCGCTGATCGATTGCGAACTATTATCAGAAGTCTATCTAGGCCTCACCCGCGGCCAAGATAGCTTGATGATCGATTTTGACCCTTATGCAGGGAACGATGCGGCTTTGGCATTTGCAAAAAGTAATCGCAAACCCTTGCGAATTGTGAGCGCTAGCGCTGCCGAGCTGGCCGAGCACGAGGCTTATTTGGTGGCTTTGGATAAAAGCGTGAAGGGCGAGTGCCTGTGGCGGCAGATGGAAAAAAGCGGCTTATGAAGATCGCTTTGCTTCCCGCTGCGGGCAGTGGCTCACGCATGGCATCGCTTACGCCTAAGCAATACCTTGATCTGGCAGGCAAACCGTTGATCTGGCACACCTTGGCAGCTTTGGCGAGAGTGAGTGAGTTAGATCGCATCGTGGTGGTGATCTCCGCTGAGGACGAATGGTGGGATGGCTTTGACTGGAGCGGGTTTAAGCAGCTTGAAGTACTACGCTGCGGCGGTGCCAGCCGCGCGCAATCGGTGCTGAATGGTTTGCTGGCCCTGCACGCTGCTGCGGATGATTGGGTGCTGGTGCACGATGCCGCCCGCCCCTGCGTAGATCCCGCCTTAGTCAGGCAAATGATTCAGGAGCTAGAACATCATCCGCTTGGGGGGATCTTGGCCTTGCCGGTGGCCGATACGCTTAAGCTGGCCGATAGCGCACAGCAGATTCAGCATACACATCCTAGGGATGGCCTATGGCAGGCACAAACGCCGCAGATGTTCAGAGTGCAGCAGCTAGCCAAGGCACTTGCCAGTGGCATGGGGCCGGATATTACCGATGAAGCCAGCGCCTTAGAAAAACTAGGTTTACAGCCCAAGCTCATCATGGGCAGCCCATGGAATTTGAAAGTCACTTACCCACAGGATTTACGCTTGGCTGAGCTAATTTTGGCGGCAGGTGATGACCAAGAGACAAAATAATGGCTTACGAACAACTCTTGTCTGATTACAAGCAGGCACTGGCGACTCAAGACTGGCATAAAGTGGCCCCGCTGATTCATCAGGATGCATGCTTTATTTTTAGTGAAGGTACTTATTTGGGTAAGGCTGCTATTGAAGCGGCCATCACTCGGACGTTTAACTTAATTAAAAGTGAGCACTATGCAATCAAAAACTTGGTCTGGGTCTGTGTGACAGATCTTTGTGCAACTTGCACTTACGAGTTTGATTGGTCTGGCCTGATTGATGGTGTGAGCGAGCAGGGTAGTGGGCGTGGCACAACGGTTGCTGTAAATAATGATGGGGTGTGGAGCATCGTTCACGAGCATCTGGGCCCATCGGCAGGCTAAAAATTCAATAAGTACTTTTTCATAAGTTTCCGCGAATGACTAAAATCAGCGCCGTCATTCCCGCGTAGGCGGGAATCCAGCGGAGCTACTGGATCCCCGACAAAAACGCTCGGGAATGACGCCTGTTTAAACCTGTTTAAAATTTATGAAAACTTGTTGTTAACGATTAAGAGAAAAAAATGAGAATAGGGCAAGGTTGGGACGTACATCGTCTGGTTGAAGGCCGTAAATTGATTTTGGGTGGGGTAGATATCCCTTTTGATAAGGGGTTACTTGGGCACTCTGATGCCGATGCCCTGCTGCATGCTATTACTGATGCGGTGTTGGGCGGGGCTGGCTTGGGTGATATTGGCCGGCATTTTCCTGATACCGCAATCGAATTTAAAGGCGCGGATAGCCGCGTTTTGCTGCGCGAGGCGGTGCGCCGCGTGCGGGAAGCGGGCTGGAAGGTGGGTAATGTGGATGCGTCAATCTTGATTCAGCAGCCTAAAATGGCACCGCATATTGCGGCCATGGTGGCCAATATCGCCGCCGATCTTGGTGTGGATGTGGCTGCCGTGAATGTAAAGGCCAAAACCTATGAGAAGCTTGGCCCTGTAGGTGCGTCTGAAGCAGTAGAAGCACAGGCAGTGTGCTTGCTACTAGCTGCGGATTAAGCGGTTTGAAGGGGTAGCTTTGCCCACGTTGTATCTCAGCGTGGGCGAAAAGCGAGCCACTATTGTTTGCTGTGAATTTTAATATTTAGTTAATTTGCATAAATAAGGTGATGCGCAAGCAATTCATCTGGGTGTTATAAAAACAAATCAATTTGATTTAATTTTATCGGTATTTATTTTACTTTTTTATGCTTTTATTTAGGCGTATCCTCAACGCGCTTATTTAAAATAAAGTATTCGCAATGATCGTTCATCCCCCCGTACATTGGTTCCGCCTGATATTAGCTTGGCGGGGTTCTATTTTGCCGGCTATTTTTCCTCGGCTAGTGTTAGTGCTCACTATTGCATTGAGTATTGTGATTTTTCATCGCTTTACTCAAGGTTTTGGTCTGCAATTATCGATTGGTGCTTTTAGCTTAATTGGGCTAGCACTGGCGATCTTTTTGGGCTTTAGAAATAGCTCAAGTTATGAGCGTTATTGGGAGGCACGTAAGCTATGGGGATCGCTATTAATTAATGCCCGCTCCTTGCAGCGCCAAGCAATGTCGATGACTCGTTTACGGGCAGATGACCCTAAACTTTATGAGTTCTCTCAATTATTACAAGCCTTTGCCTATGCGTTAAATCACCAATTACGCTGTACTGATCCGCGTGCCGATTTACATCGCTTATTACCCTATCCACTGGCTAAAGAGCTAAGCACTGCGCGTTTTATTCCTTCGATTATTTTAGTGAAATTGGCGCAATCTTTATCAATATGGTATCGATCTGGGGAAATAGACGTTATTTTATTTCAGGCAATGGATACTAATTTAAATAAGTTATCGGATATTCAAGGCGGCTGCGAGCGGATTATGACTACGCCTATTCCTTATGCCTATAGCGTATTGATTCACCGTACTATTTATACGTATTGCATACTATTGCCGCTAGGCTTAGTGGATAGCTGTGGCGTTCTTACGCCGTTAATTACAGTGTTTATTGCCTATACTTTTATGGCGCTAGAGCATATTGCAAGCTCTTTAGAATTGCCCTTTGGTTTCGAGCCAAATGATTTAGCACTCAATGCCATTTGCCGCACTATTGAGCGTAGTCTGTTAGAAATGCGAGGCGAAACGGTTTTACCGCCTGCTTTATTGCCGCAAAAAAATTATATTTTGGATTAAGCGTTTAAAACGCTCTGCCATCAAGCTGATGCATGCTGATGCCGCTGGCCTGCACGCATAAATAGCCACCCTTGCCTTGATACCAGTCGGGTAGCACCCAGCGTTGGCCTTGGGGCAGCATATGCTGTGCGGGGCGGTGGGTATGGCCGTGGATCAGTGTCTGGACGTGGTGCTGTTGCATTAAGCTGGCGACGGCAGCTGTATTTACATCCATCACATCGCTACGCTTCATTTGATTTGATTCTTTAGAGCGTGCGCGCAGCTTCTCAACCTGCGCTAAACGCCAACGTCGTGGTAGCGCCAGAAATAAGCTTTGTACCCATGGATGACGTACGATAAGGCGAAAGCGTTGGTAAGCTAGATCGTCGGTGCATAGCGCATCGCCATGCGCGATTAATACGTTTTGGCCGAATAGCTGCACTAAGCTTGGATCGTTAAGAATGGTTAGCCTAGCGGCATCAGCAAAGCGCTGCCCTGGTAAAAAATCTCGATTCCCTGCTAAGAAAAACACTGCAATTTTTTGCTCAGCTAATTGGGCAATCGCCGCCACAATCTCTGCATTAAAAGCCTCGTCTAAGCCATCATCGCCAATCCAAAATTCAAATAAATCCCCAAGAATATAGAGCGCACTGGCGTTGCGTGCAGGGCCTTGCAAAAAGGCATGGAAAGCAGCCGTCGTGGCTGGGTCGGCGGGGGAGAGGTGTAGATCAGAGATAAATAAAATGGGGGCGGACATAGGGGAGGGGCGATGTCATTGTAGGGTGGGCAAGGTTTGCCTGCCCACGCGGGCACAAGGCTGCATTAAATGTAGGGTGGGCAGGGCTGCCCACCCTACATTTCTATATTTTTAAGCTAAAACTTCAGCCTTGATAATCATCACATCTTCTTTAGGCACATCTTGGTGAAAGCCTTTGCTGCCCGTTTTAACGTTTTTGAGTTGATCAACCACTTCTTTACCTTCGATAACCTTGGCAAATACGCAGTAGCCGAAGCCTTGCGCTGTAGCGCTTTGGTAATTCAGAAAATCGTTATTAGCAACGTTGATAAAGAATTGCGAAGAAGCAGAATGTGGATCTGGAGTACGCGCCATTGCCAGTGTGTAAGCGTCGTTTTTGAGACCATTGGCAGCTTCGTTTTTGATTGGTGCACGGCCTTCTTTCTTTTCGTCCATGCCTGGGGCAAAACCGCCGCCCTGCACCATAAAACCATCAATAATGCGGTGGAAAATCGTACCGTCGTAATGGCCTTCTTCTACATATTGCAAGAAATTAGCTACGGTAAGCGGTGCTTTTTCTGCATTCAGTTCAACGATGATGTCGCCAAAAGTGGTGGTGAGTTTTACATTGCTCATGGTGTTTTTCCTTTTGAGTAATCATTCCTGACTAATTGGAATGATAAATAATTAAAATGGTTAAAATAAAGCCAAAATTACTGAAATAAGGGTAGCGAAAAAATTATTTGCCTGACTTTTTGCTAAGCTCGCGCGCAGATTGAATGGTAATGGTATTGACAGGCACATCGCCTGGCGCGGTTGGGCTAACGCTAATTTGATCAACTACAGGCAAGCCAGAAATTACTTTGCCAAATACGGTGTAGCCAAAGCCATCACGGCTTGGGTAATTTAAAAAATCGTTGTTCTTTGAATTAATAAAAAATTGTGCGGTGGCGGAATCAGGATTGGCGGTTCTGGCCATCGCAACAGTGCCTCGATCATTTTTCAAGCCTTTTTCAAAGGCGATTTTGGCTTCATTTGTAACCGGCGGACGCGTTGGCTTTTCGGCCATTTTGTCGTCCATGCCACCGCCTTGAATCATAAAGTCTTTAATCACACGGTGAAAAATAGTGCCGTCGTATTGCTTATCTTTAACGTATTGCAAAAAATTTGCCACGGTAAGCGGGGCTTTTTCTGGGTAAAGCTCAATTACGACCTTGCCTTTTGATGTGATCAATTCTACCTGTGGATTTGCGGCAAATGCGCTCAGGCTAGCTAAGACAAGGCTTGTTGCAATAATTAGACGTTTCATCGTGCATTCCTGCAAAAAGGATCAAGGTGAATTTCGCGGCAATTATAGCAGACCTTCACCTGCAGCAAGCCACGCTGGTATTTGCTTTGCTCGGTATCTAAGGCTTTTCTGGGGTAAAATCGTAATATTCCAAGGATAGTTGCCGCCATGTTGAAATTACCTTCAATCGATCAGTTTATTTCTGAGTTTGATACCGTGCTTAGAACCCTAGCCGCCTCCGCGCAGAGTGTGCGCCCACATCCTGATGCCAGCGTTGCCGAGCTGGAAATGACTGGCGCAGAAAAGCAGCATGCTGCGGGTTTGATGCGGGTCAATCATTGTGGCGAGGTGTGCGCTCAAGCACTTTATCAAGGCCAAGCGCTCACTGCGCGTAACCCCGCTACCCGTGATGCGCTGCGTGAAGCGGCGCACGAAGAAGTCGAGCATCTGGCTTGGACTGAGGCAAGGATTGCTGATTTGGGTAGCCATAAAAGCTTATTAAACCCTTTGTGGTATGCGGGTTCTCTTGCGATTGGGGTGACGGCAGGAGTGATTGGGGATAAGTGGAATCTGGGGTTTTTAGCCGAAACTGAGCGCCAAGTTGCAGAACACTTGCAATCGCATTTAAGCCAGCTACCAGAACAAGACGCAAAAAGCCGCGCGATTGTGGCGCAGATGCATATCGATGAAACGCATCATGCCGAAAAAGCCGAGCAGCTAGGTGCGGCGGCATTGCCGTTTCCAATCGCAAAAGCGATGCAACTCAGCTCAATTGTGATGACTTCACTTTCTTATCGGCTCTAAAATTTGCGCTAAATCAGAGCAAGTTCAAATAGGGCGTATGACGAGTAAATAGTTTACAGATTTGCTCCTAGGCTTACAGATATAACGCTGATTAACGATTCACGTTACTACGTTATTTGGGGCCATTTATGTCTGAAATGAATTCACCTGCACAAGTTGTTGATTATGTTGATCACGCTGCGTCAGAAAAAGCTGCGCTGCCTTTTGCCCGATTGCTGGTGATGGCCATTATGGGCGGAGTCTATATCGGGCTTGGCGGCCTGCTGGCCTTAGTGGTTGCTGGGGGCTCGCCTGAGTTACAAGCGAGCAATCCTGGGCTCGCTAAACTTTTATTTGGAACCGTTTTTCCATTGGGCTTTATTGCGGTGGTGCTAACAGGGGCTGATTTATTTACCTCCAATTGCGCCACCCAAGTGGTGTCGTTATGGCGTAAAAAAGTGAGCCCAAGCACGGTGGTGCGCGTCTGGTGTGTTTCTTATTTGGGCAACTTTATTGGTGCATGCTTTGCTGCATGGGCTTATACCAGCGCTACCGATCTATTTACACCCGATCAGCCATGGACTCAATACCTGCTGAGTATGGCGCACCACAAACTAGAAAACCCCTTTATGGTGAGTTTTATGCGTGGGGTTTTAGCTAATATTTTGGTTTGTATTGCAACGTGGCAAGGTTATTCGGCTAAAGATACTTTAGGCAGAATGGTGGGTATTTGGCTGCCGGTGATGGGTTTTGTTGCTTTAGGAATGGAGCACAGTATTGCCAATATGTTCTTCATTCCTGCAGCAATGTTGGCAGGTTTTGATGTGACTTGGAGCCACTTTTTCATGGTTAACTTAGTGCCCGTTACTTTGGGCAATTTAGTTGGCGGTGCCATTTTTGTTGGCTTGCCCTATGTGTGGCTTTATACCAAACCCGAAAAAAATACCGAACCTGAAAAAACACAGCCACTTACTAACAAAATAGAAGTAGGTAATTAACCAAAAAACGCGCCAATGGCGCGTTTTTTTATGCGGCTTCAATCACTTCAAAATCGTGTGTAATCAGCACACTTTTTGCCAGCATAATCGATGCGGAGCAATATTTTTCAGCAGAAAGTTTGATGGCTCTTTCTACTTGTTCTGGCTTTAAACCTTTGCCAGTAACGGTGTAATGCAAATGAATTTTAGTAAAAACTTTAGGCTCAGTTTCTGCGCGTTCTGCCTCTACGTCCACTACGCAGTCTCTAACGTCGGCACGGCTCTTCTTTAAAATATGGATCACATCGTAGGTGGAGCATCCTGCCGTGCCCATCAGCACCATTTCCATCGGCCTAGGGCCTAAATTGCGGCCGCCACCTGCTGGCGGGCCATCCATTAGCACCGAATGACCCGATTCAGACTGCGCTAAAAAACTCACTTCCTCTACCCATTTCACGCGTACTTTCATGTGCTTCTCCCTTTATTAACGGGGATTTTAACGCATGATTCGCATCATTTGCTGCATGCAAATTGCGACACTTAGTATTTTGCATCACAAAAATGTCTTGTCATGCTTTCTGTCTCACGCGATAATGGCCCTAACATCAGAGTGTTTTTTACTTTGTTGTTGTCTCCTCCATCCTCCATTTTGGTGGGATTTCACGCAATCCAATTGGGTTGCGTTTTTTTTAGACGAGGTCAATTTTGGAACATATTTTCAAAATGACACGTCACCAGATTTGACAAGTAAATGCGGATTCAGATAAAATCCGCGACTTTCTCAAAATCGTAACGTGGAAGAGCAGTCATGAAAACCTTTTCTGCCAAGCCGCACGAAGTTAAGCGCGAGTGGTTCGTTGTTGATGCTACCGATATGGTTCTCGGTCGTCTCGCGGCTGAAGTCGCTAAACGCCTGCGTGGCAAGCACAAAGCCGAGTACACCCCTCACGTAGACTGTGGTGACCACATCGTGGTGGTGAACGCAGACAAGATCCGCGTAACCGGCAACAAAGCAACAGATAAAATTTACTACCGCCACACTGGTCACCCAGGTGGTATTTACCAGCGCACCTTTTCCGAGATGCAAGAAAAATTCCCGGGTCGCGTGCTAGAAATGGCTGTTAAGGGCATGCTTCCAAAGGGTCCTCTCGGCTACGCTATGATCAAAAAGATGAAGGTTTATGCAGGTAGCGAACATCCGCATACCGCGCAACAGCCTAAAGCTTTTTCTATCTAAGCGTTAACGCGTTTTCTACTAAGGAATTTGTATCATGGTAGGTAAATACTATTACGGTACCGGCCGTCGCAAGAGCGCAGTTGCTCGTGTGTTCGTAGCCAAGGGTAGCGGCAATATCATAGTCAACGGCAAGCCGGTTGATTCTTACTTTCCTCGCGAAACTAGTCGCATGGTAGTACGCCAGCCTCTAGAACTGACCGCAAACCTCGAATCCTTCGACATTATGGTTAATGTTGTTGGTGGTGGTGAAACCGGCCAAGCCGGTGCGATCCGTCACGGTGTAACTCGTGCTCTGATTGAATTTGATGCAGCTCTTAAAGGCAGCCTCAAAGCAGCAGGTCTTGTTACTCGCGATGCTCGTGAAGTTGAACGTAAGAAAGTGGGTCTGCACGGCGCTCGTCGTCGCAAACAGTTCTCCAAGCGTTAATTCGCTGGTACTGCTTTCTACAAAAGCCACCCTCGGGTGGCTTTTGTGTTTTCTGCAGTTTAGAAAGTCTGTTGTAAAACAAATTCACTTACAAACTAGACGCGCTTACAGGTTCGGCTTTATATTCCCTTGTTATCGGGTAAATACAGCCTGTATTTGCCAAATCTAGCAAAAGAGACGACAAAACATGATTAAGGTGGGGATTGTTGGTGGTACGGGTTATACCGGCGTAGAGCTATTACGCTTGCTGGCCCGTCATTCAGGTGTGAAATTGCAAGCCGTGACTTCACGTAAAGAAGCCGGTATGAAAGTGGCCGAGATGTATCCAAGCCTGCGTGGCTGGGTTGATTTGGCCTTCTCTACGCCTGAAGAAGCCCGCCTTACTGAGTGTGATGTGGTGTTCTTTGCTACCCCTAATGGCATTGCCATGCAGCAAGCGCGTGAGCTGCTCGATGCTGGGGTTAAAGTCATTGATCTGGCGGCTGATTACCGTATTAAAGATCTTGCCGAATGGTCTAAATGGTATGGCATGCAGCACGCCTCGCCAGAGTTAATTGAAGAAGCAGTCTATGGACTACCAGAAATCAACCGTGCTGCCATCAAGGGTGCACGCTTAATCGCTAATCCAGGCTGCTATCCAACCGCCGTACAGCTTGGCTTTTTGCCGCTGATTGAGGCGGGTGTGATTGATACAACAAGCCTGATTGCCGATTGCAAGTCGGGCGTATCGGGTGCTGGGCGCAAAGCCGAAGTGGGTTCTTTATTTGCTGAGGCTGGGGACAATTTCAAAGCCTATGGCGTGGCGGGGCATCGGCATTTGCCAGAAATTCGCCAAGGTTTAGCACGTGCTGCAGGAGCTTCGGTAGGCTTAACTTTTGTTCCACATTTAACGCCGCTGATTCGTGGTATTCACGCTACGCTTTATGCAAAGCTCACTAAAGATGTTGATCTGCAAGCTTTGTTTGAGCAGCGTTATCAAAATGAAGCCTTTGTAGATGTGTTGTCTGCTGGCTCGCACCCAGAAACGCGCTCAGTACGTGGTGCAAATACCTGCCGGATCGCGGTACATCGCCCGCAAGGGGGCGACACTGTGGTGGTCTTGTCCGCAATCGATAACCTTGTGAAAGGTGCTGCAGGCCAAGCCGTGCAGAATATGAATATCTTGTTCGATCTACCTGAAGGCATGGGTCTCGACATCGTTCCATTATTGCCTTAAGTGCCAATCAAACGCTTTTATCGCTTACAACGTGCGCGGCTCACTGCTGCGCCTTTGTCGCTACAGCCGGTGATAGGTTGGCGTGGCCGCTTACTACGCATGCTTTTCATGCTCTGTATGAGCATTTCGTTGTTGGGCTTGGGAGGCTATTTAGGCTTTCAATATGCCTTGAATCGTAATGCGCTGAGTGCTGCCGAAAAAATACAGCGCCTAGCCAGCCAATCTGAGCAACTGGGTGCAGTGCAGGCCAAACAGCAGTTGCTTGAGCAGCAAATAAAAGTAGGACAAGGCGAGCGCGATGGCTTGCTGCAGGCTTTGACTGCGGCACAGGGCGAGTTGGCGAGCAAGCAAGAAACTCTAGCTTTTTTTGAATCGCTATTGCAAAGCAATGATCGTAGCCGAGCGGTTAGCTTTAGCGCCTGCGAGTTGCAATCTGTTGGGGCAGGGCGTTGGCGCTATCGACTCTTACTGGTGCAGGGGCTGGATCGAAATACTGAGTTTGTTGGCCGCATGCAAGCGAGTGTGCAATATCAAGAGCACGGCAAACGCCAGAGTCAGCAGATCGAGCCTTTAACTGTAAAATTTAGCCATTACCTGCGACAAGAAGGCGAGCTGACCCTGCCTGTTGGGGCGGTGCCGCAGCTATTTGAAGCGCGTGTATTTACCGAGAGCAATAAGCAGGCGATTGCCAGCTGCCAAAAGAAAGGAGGATGACCGTGTTTAAAAATAAAAAAGGTTCGACCAAAATTGATAGTCTGATCGGCCAAGGCACAACGGTGACGGGCGATATTAGTTTTATTGGTGGTTTAAGAATTGACGGCACGGTGCTTGGCCGTGTTTCAGCGAGTGACGCTAAAAATGGCACTTTGGTCGTCAGTGAAAAAGCACGTATTGAAGGAAGCGTACAGTGCTCCCATCTCATCCATAATGGCGAAATTATCGGCCCGATAGAAGTCACTCAGTACGTTGAATTACAAGCTAAGGCCCGCATTATTGGTGATTTAAGTTATAAAACATTAGAAATGCACGCTGGTGCAATGATCGAGGGTAAATTGCTGCATCTAAGCAATGGCCAGCGTGAAGAAGTTGATCCAGCAAGCGTGGCTACGCTGAAAGATTGACCGTTACCACTAGCCAAGATTGACCGCTGTAGCTTGCACGGTAGATAATACCTTATCCTTTTAGTCAACTATTTTTTGGAGTGTCCCATGAACACTGTGACCGACATGCCAATCCCCTTTGTTTTCACTGATTCTGCTGCGGAAAAAGTGCGCGATCTGATTATCGAAGAAGGCAATCCGGATCTTAAACTTCGTGTATTTGTAACCGGCGGCGGCTGTTCTGGCTTCCAGTATGGTTTTACTTTTGACGAAATCACCAATGAAGACGACACCCCTGTCGAAAAAAATGGCGTCACTCTCTTGGTTGATCCAATGAGCTATCAATACTTGGTAGGCGCTGAGATTGATTACGTGGAAAGCCTTGAAGGCTCGCAGTTCACCATTAAAAACCCGAATGCATCAACTACATGTGGCTGTGGTTCTTCATTCTCGGTTTAAACCGCTTTGTGGTGGTGCAAAAAAGGAAGCTTGCTTCCTTTTTTTTCGTCTGTAGCCTGCTGATTTAAGTTATGTAATATTGGGACTGGTGTAGTTCCGTACTCCTGACTGATAATGAGCTTACTCAACACTGGGATCAGGGCATGTTTGAATCTGCGCAGTTAGGCCATAAAGTAGAGAAAGCCGTTTATAAAGAGCAAGAACCTTTATTGCGCGAAGCGTTGCTCGCTGTGCAATATCAATTGAAAGAGCAGGCTAATTTCCCCGTGGTGATTTTGTTGGGTGGCGTGCCCACTGCGGGTAAGGCAGAAACGGCTAATTTATTACTAGAATGGCTAGACCCACGGCTGATTGAAAGTCATGCCTTTGGGATAAAAAGCGATGAAGAGCTGGCAAGGCCAGCCATGTGGCGCTTTTGGCGTGCACTGCCGCCCAAAGGCAAAATTGCCCTGATGTTTGGTGGCTGGTATGCGGGGCCAATGTGGGATTATTTGCAAGGTGCTTATGCAGATCGCTTTGAGCATGAGGTAGAGCGCATTGCCCGCTTTGAAAAAATGCTTGCCGATGAAGGTGTTCTGCTCCTGAAATTCTGGCTGCATCTGCCTAAAGATGAGCTTAAAAAACGGATTAAAAAACTAGAAGCCGATGATCGCACCGCTTGGCGCGTCACCGAGCAAGATAAGCAGTTTTTAAAGCATTACGATCAGATTATGGAAGCGCAGTTGGCGATGGTGATGCGCTCCAATTTAGCCGATGCGTCGTGGCGAGTAATTGAAGGCACCGATGCAAACTATCGCTCTCTAACGGTGGGTAAGCAAATTGAAGAAGCAATCAAACACCATTTAGCACGAGATACGCCAAAACAAAAGCGTGTTGAAGCAGCGCCACTCTTGCCTTCAATCGATGGGTTGCGATTACTTGATAAGTTAGAATTGGGCAGTAATCTAAGCAAGGCTGAATACAGCAAAAAATTAGAGGATTTACAAGGGCGCTTAAATTTATTAACACGGCATCCTAAATTTAAGCAAATGTCGGTCACTCTTGTGTTTGAAGGTATGGATGCTGCGGGCAAAGGGGGCAGTATTCGGCGCATCACTGCCGCCTTAGATGCAAGGCAGTATCGGGTGATTCCGATTGCCGCCCCTACCGAGGAAGAACGCGCTCAGCCCTATTTGTGGCGCTTTTGGCGGCATGTTCCTCAGCATGGTCGCATGACTATCTTTGATCGCTCATGGTATGGCCGTGTGTTGGTGGAGCGGGTGGAGGGCTTTGCCCCACCGGCCGATTGGATGCGTGCGTATAACGAAATTAACGATTTCGAAGCCGAGCTAGATGCTGCGAACAGCATTGTGCTGAAATTCTGGTTGGCCATTAGTAAAGAAGAGCAATTGAAGCGCTTTGAAGAGCGTGAAAAAATTGAATTTAAACGCTTTAAAATCACCGATGAAGATTGGCGTAATCGTGATAAATGGGATGAATATATCGTGGCAGCAAGCGATATGATTGATCGCACCAATACCTTAAGTGCACCTTGGCATATGATTGGGGCCAATAATAAATATCAAGCTCGGATCAGTATTTTAGAAAAACTCTGTGAGGCTTTGGAGTCTCGTTTACAACGCAAGGATAAAAAACTATGACTTTGAGTATCGATGCAAAAGCATGCGCACAACTATTTACCGAAGCACGCACCCACAATGCTTGGCAAGATCAGCCGGTGAGTGATGAATTATTGCAGCAGTTATATGATTTACTAAAATGGGCGCCTACTTCAGCCAATGCGGCTCCTGCACGGTTTATTTTTGTTAAATCGCCTGAGGCAAAAGCTAAATTAAAGCCAAGCTTGAGCGAAGGCAATATTGAAAAAACTATGTTGGCCCCTGTTACCGTTATCGTTGCGCATGATTTAGAGTTTTATGAGCAACTTCCCGCGTTATTTCCGCAAGCGGATGCCAAAAGCTGGTTTGCTGGCAATGAAGCGGCAATTAATAGTACGGTGCAAAGAAATGGCAGTTTGCAAGGTGCTTATTTAATTATGGCTGCGCGTGCATTAGGTTTAGACTGCGGCCCAATGTCAGGCTTTGATCAAGCCAAAGTGGATGAAGCATTTTTTGCCGGCAGCCAGTGGCGGGCTAATTTCTTAATTAATTTAGGCTATGGCGATAAGGCTCAGCTTTACCCTAGAAATCCACGTTTAGATTTTGCACAAGCTTGCCGAATTGAGTAATGCTAAAAGGCTAGCTATATCGTGAGTGATCACGGTTTTAATTGTTTTGATAATTATGTAATTAAAGCATTAGGAAAATAATGGCGGAATGGGGTGTTTGGAAGGCGTTGGAGCAGGCTCGGCAAAAAAAGCGCGAGCTTGATCCGCTATTTGCTCGGGCAGGAATTGCGCCAGAGCTGGAAACGAATGCAAATCGTATTTGTTTGGATTTAAAGCGCTCTCCTCCTACTCCGCCCTTATTAACCGGTGATAAAACGCGTGATGCTGAAGCAATGGGCATGTATTACGACGGCTATGCCCGCCAATACGAAGAAGCTTTTTATAAGGCAGAAAACCTCTTACGTTTTGCTTGGGTGCCAGAGGCTGCGCCAATTGCTGCCGCTATTACCGAGGAAATCGCACGTTTACGCGATCAACTAAAAAACGAGCAGGGTAAGACGCCTGATTTCTCCATGATGGAAAAACTGCTGTTTCATTATGTTCGCCTAGATCACCCCGAATTAGCGTTAGCGCCTGATTTATTGTCTAACCGCCGTCGTGAATTGACCGACGTGGCCGGTTACCCTTTGCTGGTCGAGCATTCACATGCTGAATCGCAAAATGATAGTGTGCCACCCTTGCTAAGTGAAGCTTTTCGAGTGCAGCTAAGCGAGCATATGCAGCGCTATCTTGCGTCCCCTTGGCTGCATTGCCCGTTGATTTCTCAGTGGTATGTCATGCTGGCATTGGATACGGGGCTGGCACGTAAAAAACATGATGCATTAGATGATCAACTGACTGCCTCTTTACTTAAGCGCCGTTGGCCTTCTTTGTCTAACTGGCTACCAAATTTTGAATTTGCAGATCAGTGCTGGTATGTGGGCTTGTCTCTGTTGGCCTTGATTAGTTTATTTATGGAGTGGTGGTGGGTAGCCGCGCCCTTAGTGATTTGGCTACATTTGTCGCGCGGGGCGCATCAGCGTGAAAGAAAAGAAGTAGAAGACCGGCGCGCTTTTTATCTGGGCCAGGCACAGCAGCTTAAAAGAACGCGTGATCGTTTTGCTGTTGGGCAAGTTTCCTTAGAAAAACTCGCTTTTCAATTGCGGCATTGGGATGAAAAAGGCGAGTATTTTGAGCCTCAGCTGTTCGATTTATTAGCCTTACATCAGCATCAATGATGATCATGCTGACATTCTTATAGAACGATCGTACAATAACGGCACAGATTCCTCTTGGATTATGCCGTGTACGCCCAGCGCAAGATTATCCATATTGATTGCGATTGCTTTTACGCTGCGGTAGAAATGCGTGATCAGCCCGCTTTGCGCGATGTGCCGCTGGCTATTGGTGGGGCTGCCGATCGGCGCGGTGTGATTGCAACGTGTAACTATCCGGCGCGTAAGTTTGGCGTGCATTCGGCGATGTCCACTTATCGGGCGCAGCAAGCCTGCCCAAATCTAGTGCTGCTTCCTCCTGATTTCCCTCGTTACCGCGCCGCATCGCAGGCCATGCGAAGCATCTTTGCAGACTACACCGATAGAATCGAGCCTTTATCTTTAGATGAAGCCTATTTAGACGTAACGGGCCTATCGAACTGCCAAGGTAGCGCTTCTAGAATGGCGCTGGAGATTCGTGAGCGTATTGCTGCTGAAGTAGGCATTACCGCCAGTGCAGGGATTGCACCCAATAAACTGCTGGCTAAGATTGCCAGTGATTGGCACAAGCCCAACGGCCAGTTTGTGATTCGCCCACAGGATATTGATGTTTTTATACTGAGCCTGCCGCTGAAAAAACTATGGGGCGTTGGCAAGGTAACGGCTGCTCGGTTAGCAAGGCAGGGCGCGCACTGCTGTGCTGATCTACAGGCTTGGCCACTAGAGCGATTATTGCGTGAGTTTGGCAAGTTTGGCAGCCAGTTATTTGAGCAATGCCGAGGCGTTGATCTGCGCCCAGTTGCTGCGGATGAGCGGCGTAAATCACTTTCTGTAGAAAACACGTTTAATCATGATCTGCCTGATTTAGCCGCCTGTTACCAAGCTTTGCCGGCTTTAGTGAGCGATTGGCAGCAGCGTATGCAACGCGCCAGTGGCGATCGCCAGCATAAGGCCTTTGTAAAAATAAAATTTAATGATTTTAGCCAAACCACGGTTGAGTGCGTTTGCCCACATCCTTCGATCGAAACATTTGGGCTGTTATTGGCAGAGGGCTTTGAGCGGGGTAAAAAACCAGTGCGCCTACTTGGGGTGGGGGCAAGGTTTGAGGAGGCAAGGGTGCAGCCAGAGCAGCTTTGTCTGTGGCCTTAGCTGTGGGTAGCGGATTTTAAAAAGGTAAAGGCCGTGCAGAACATTGTTTTTCTGCACGGCCTTTTGTATGGTTCTGGGGGTATTACCTGCCTAGCGTCGCCAGTGCTTTTTGTTTTTCTAGCATTTTTTGTTTGATGTCAGAAATAGAAGCTAGCGCGGCTTTTTCGCCTTCTAAAATGGCCACGTTTTTCTGATCGAAGTCCGCAGGGCCAATTTTTCCGACTTTAGGGCGTAGGATCACGTCAGCGCGGATCATTTCTTGCTCGCCTAATTTCTGCCCCATAATCATCACGGCCTGATTGACGATGCCAAGCATATTGCTGGGCGTGTTTTTACCGTTGGCTTTGGATGAAATATCCACAGCAATAATAAAATCTGCTCCAAGTTCTTTAGCGGCATCAACCGGTACGGGGCTAATGACACCGCCATCTACATAGCGCCGCCCGCTTATCATTACTGGCTCAAATACGCCTGGAATGCTGGATGATGCACGCACGGCTTGCCCCGTGTTACCACGTGCAAAAGAAATGCGTGTGCCGGTATCTAGCTCCGTAGCGACCGCTGCAAAGGGTTTGTTGAGCTTATCTAGGGGGCGGTTATCGACTAATTTATTGACGTAATCTTGTAGCTTTTGCCCTTTTACTAAACCGCCAGAAAGTAGGCTGATATCGCGGATTTGTGATTCATCCAGACCAAAAGCGCGCTCTTGAAGAGTAAAGCCATCCATGCCTGATGCATAAAGGGCGCCAACCACGCTACCCGCGCTGGTGCCTGAAACCACGTCGGGCACAATGCCGTTGGCTTCTAGCATTTTAATGACACCAATATGGGCAAAGCCTTTGGCGGCTCCTCCGCCAAGCGCTAGGCCAATTTTAAGTTTGGGTAAGGGTTTCGGGGCAGGGGGAGGGTTGGTCGTGCAAGCTGCCAAAAAGCTGAGTGTGATCAGGCTGCTTAGTAACTTCTTCATACAACTTTCTCCAGGGCGATAACGTAGGCAGTTTGCCCGTCGCAGCGCCACTTCACATCATATTGATAAAGCCTTACACCATAGATACGCTCTGCATCATCGGCATAGGCTGGGCGTGGGTCTTGTTTCAAAACATCTTCAATGAGTGCGCGCAGCTCCGGTTTTAAGCGGGCTTCGGCTTCAGGGCTGAACACCACCGCCAGCTCTGGCGGCGGGCTATTCGCAAAGCCGCCACGCGCAGTGGGAATACTTTCTGCATAAGGGATATAGGGCTTGATGTCTAAGATGGGCGTGCCATCGACTAAATCAATCCCTTTAAATGTCAGGGTAACGCCAGAATCAGTGTCAATTTTAATCAGCTCAACTAAAGATAAGCCAATTGGATTGGGGCGAAACGGTGATCGGCTGGCAAACACGCCGATCCGCGTATTGCCTCCTAGCCGTGGTGGGCGAACCGTTGGTTTCCAATCGTTGGCGCTTTGGTGAAACACAAAAGTAAGCCATACGTGCGAAAACGCTTCTAAGCCGCGTACTGCTTCGGCTCGGTTATAAGGGGAAAGTAGCTTAAGTACCCCTAGCGCATGGGGAGCTAGGCTGGGTTGGCGTGGAATGCCAAATTTATCTGCAAAGGGCGTCGCTAGATGGCCGATGGGCTGAAAGGTAAAACCACTCACGCAGGCGTTCCGGGTAGTTAAAAAAAAGCGGGGCCAAAGCCCCGCTAGATTATATGCGAATTAACTTCTGACTCTACAGATTATGTACCCAGATTACGCCGATCATGACTGGTGCAACCACGGCACAAATACCACGGAAAGCGGGGATCCAGCGTCCGCCGCCATTGCTCAGCAATTCACTGTGAATACGTGGCCAGATGGTCCAGCCAGCAAAGATGGCAACCAAGATACCGCCCGCAGGCATCATGATATTAGACGTTGCGTAATCCATTAGATCAAAGGCCGTTTTACCAAATAGTTTGGCTTCTGCCATCGGGCCAAATGATAGGGCTGCTGGAATGCTGGCGATAAAAACTGCAACGGTGGTGATATAGGCCGCACGGCGGCGTTCCCAGCCAAACTCATCAATAAAGTAGCTAACGATAGGCTCAACAATGGATACCGATGAAGTAAGCGCGGCAAATAACAGCAGTAAGAAGAAGGCAATCGCCCATGCTTGGCCAAATGGCATTTGCGCAAAAATAGCGGGCATGGTGATAAAAGTCAGCCCCGGGCCAGCAGCAGGATCAACTCCAAATGCAAATACCGCTGGCAAGACCATAAAGCCTGCCAGTACGCTGGCTAAGGTGGCTAAGATAGAAATCCATAGCGTTGCGCCAGCCAGATTGGTGTCTTTATCCACATAAGAGCCATAGGAAATAATAATCCCCATGCCCAGTGATAGGGAAAAGAACGCCAGCCCAAGTGCATCAACCACCATGGCAGAAGTCAGCTTGCTAAAGTCTGGGGTAATAAAGTAGCGAACACCTTCCCATGCACCAGGCAAGGTAAGCGAGCGGGCAATCAGTACCAGCATGAGGATAAACAGCGCTGGCATCAGCACCTTGCTCATGCGCTCAATGCCTTTTTGTACCCCACCTAATACAACGGCAACGGTCACCCCTAAAAACAGTGCCGTATAAAAGAGCGAGCTGGCAGGGTCGGCAATAAATTTGCTGAAGGCTGCGCCCAACTCTGTGGTGTTATGCCCAAGTGCTTCACCGGTAATGGACTTACCAATGTAAGCAATCACCCAGCCACCAACCACGCTGTAGTAAGCCATTACAATAAAAATACACAGCACGGATAAGCGCCCGGCCCACGGCCATAAGCCGCCTTTTAAATCACGAAATGCAGTGGTGGCAGAGCGGTTGGCTGCGCGGCCAATCACCATTTCTGCTAGCAGGAGGGCAATACCAACGGTGAATACGCAGGCTAAGTAGGCGAGCAGAAATACGCCGCCGCCATTTTTACCTGCTACATAGGGAAACTTCCAGATGGCACCAAGGCCAACGGCAGAGCCGGAGGCGGCCAGAATAAAGCCGAGGCGTGAACCCCAATTTGCACGAGACATAGATCATTTTCCGAAATGGGTGCTGCTGAAAAAAAGGACATATAAATACCCCGTCATTTTTTTGAAAGACAGATTTCGAAAAGATTGCATCAATAAGCGGGTTTGCTGAAGGGCTATCTTTATAAATCAATAAAGGCTTTTGGCTTTTGATGATTTAGATTGGGTAAGCTTGCATTTAACCTGACTCGTTATTTTTTATCTTCATTGAATAGTTACTTGACTTGGTTTTTGCTGCTTAGGAATCATTTTTAAATATGTCATATCAATAGCCGCTACCCAGATGTAGCTAAAGTCAGTACAGCAGAATGCAAAGACATAAAAATAGCGCTTTTGACTTGCCAAGGCAGAAACAAGACGCGACACTAGCCGCTCTTTTGTGAGGTAGCCATGTCTTTTTATTTCCGTCCCGATAATGTTCCTGAGCTCGATGGTTTAAGCCGCTGGGAGCAGCGTGTTTTGTTACGCGGTACATTTTTAAAAGAACGCGCGATGTCTACGCTGGTTTTATTAGTGTTAGTCATCGCAAGCGTGCAATTTATGATTAATCCACTTTTGGCGTCGGTCTGGCCCAATTTTCAAAGCAATAGCGTCGCTTATGGTGGCGTGCTGGTGGTATGGCTGCTACTGCTGATGTGGTTGCGCGATGTGGTGATGATGAATGTGCTACGCCCGAAAATTGCCATTAAACGAGCTGAGAAAACCAATGTGGCGACTACTGAGTCTGCTTAGTCTTAGTTCTGTCTGCACGGTGCAAGCCGCCACCATTGCCGTGGATGTCGGCCATTATCTGGCCGCACCCGGCGCAACAAGTGCTTATGGTGAGAGCGAATTCAGCTATAACCTAGCGCTGGCCCGTCGTGTGCAAAGTACACTGCAGGCAGCTGGGCATCAGGTCAATTTAATTAATGCCGATGGGCAGATGCGTGAATTACGCGCACGTGTGCAAGCGGCGGCAGGGGCAGATTTGCTGATCTCTATTCATCATGACTCTGTGCAGCCACAATATTTGCAGCTATGGGAGGTGGCGGGTAAAAACCAGCGTTATGCCGATCAGTTCAGTGGATATTCTTTATTTGTGCATTCGCAGGCTGCCCAGTTTGGCCGCTCGCTGAGTTGTGCACAGGCAATGTCGCAATCTTTGCAGGCTAAGGGCTTTAAGCCGACCGATCACCATGCTCCCAGTGTAGCTGGAGAAAATCGTGTTCAGCTTGATCCGCAGCTTGGCATTTATGATGCTGATTTTGTGGTGATTCGTCAGGGGAAAACACCTGCTATTTTGTTTGAAGCGGGTGTAATTGTGAATCGCGCAGAAGCGCTTGCGCTGCAAGAGCCTGCTACCCAAGCTCAGATGGCTGAAGCCATTTTGAATGGTCTTTCCTGCCTGAAGTAACTAATTTACGAAATGTGTATGCAAGGTTGGCACATAAGTAGGTCTATCGTCTAAAATCCCCTCTTTGTTTTTAAATGAACTCGGTTGCCGCCATGCGCACGTCACAACTTTATTTCTCGACTCTAAAAGAAGCGCCTTCCGAGGCTGAGCTAATCTCGCACAAGCTGATGCTGCGAGCAGGTTTAATCAAGCGCCTTGGTTCTGGCCTCTATACATGGATGCCGCTGGGTTTACGCGTACTGCGTAAAGTTGAAGCCGTGATCCGCGATGAAATGAATAAAGCGGGCGCGCAAGAGTTGCTAATGCCTGCGGTGCAGCCCGCTGAGCTGTGGCAAGAAACCGGCCGCTGGGATGTGTTTGGCCCACAAATGCTGAAAATCACCGATCGTCATGAGCGTCAGTTCTGTTTTGGCCCAACTCACGAAGAAGTCATTACCGACATCGCACGTTCAGAATTGCGCAGCTATAAGCAGCTGCCTGTTAGCTTCTACCAAGTACAAACTAAATTTCGTGATGAAATTCGCCCGCGTTTTGGCGTGATGCGTGCACGTGAATTCACCATGAAAGATGCTTATTCTTTCCATGCCACTTATGAGTCGCTGCAAGAAACTTATGGCGTGATGTATCAGAGCTACTCAAAAATCTTTACGCGCCTAGGCTTGAAGTTCCGTGCCGTGGCGGCAGATACCGGCGCAATTGGCGGCTCGGGTAGTCATGAGTTTCATGTACTGGCCGATGCTGGTGAAGATTTACTCGCCTATTGTCCAGATTCTGATTACGCCGCGAATACCGAGCTAGCCGAAGCATTTGCACCTGCGGCCCCTCGTGCGGCGGCGCTTGAAGCAATGCGTGATGTAGATACCCCAAAGCAAACCTCGTGTGAAGCGGTTGCGGTGCTGCTTAATATCAGTATCGAGCGCACGGTAAAGTTGCTGGCGCTAATGACAACCGCCAATGAGCTAGTGATTGCCTTATTGCGCGGAGATCACAGCTTAAATGAAGTGAAGCTAGGCAAGGTCGAAGGCATGACTGATTTCCGCTTTGCTACAGACGAAGAAATCCGTGCGGCATTTAACTGCCCACCAGGCTTCCTAGGGCCTGTTGGCATCCCTGCCGGTATGCGTGTAATCAGTGATCGTACCGTTGCGGCGATGAGCGATTTTATTTGTGGCGCTAACAAGCCTAAATTTCACTTAGCTGGCGTTAACTTTGGCCGTGATTTGCCAGAGCCAAATATCGTTGCTGATATTCGTAATGTCGTGAATGGCGATGCTAGCCCAGATGGCAAAGGCATCTTAGAAATCTGTCGTGGTATCGAAGTGGGTCACATCTTCCAACTGCGCACCACTTATGCAGAAAAAATGAAGTGCCAGTTTACCGATGCTGATGGTTCTTTAAAGGTCATGGAAATGGGCTGCTACGGTATTGGCGTATCGCGCATCGTGGCGGCGGCTATCGAACAAAACCATGACGAGCGCGGGATTAAATACCCGGCAGCCATTGCCCCATTTACTGTAGCAATCGTGCCTATGGGCTATCACCGCTCAGAAACCATTAAAGCAGCGGCCGATGCGCTGTATGCAGAATTTGTTGCAGCGGGCATTGATGTGTTGCTGGATGATAGAAATGAGCGCCCAGGCTCGATGTTTGCCGATATGGAATTAATCGGTATTCCGCATCGCATTACTATTGGCGAAAAAGGCTTGGTAGAAGGTATGGTTGAATATATCGCCCGCGCCGGTGGCGACATGGAAAAAATCGCCTTAGCTGATGTAGTTCGTGTGCTTAGCGAAAAGTAAGTTGGTCATGACGTAAAGAAAAGGCGCTGTATATATACAGCGCCTTTTCTTCGCATTGCAAATACACAGCTGCCGATGTAAACCATTAACTTGTTATGCGGCTGGGGGTGAGTTTCCAGTGTTTTGGCCTGTTTCTGTGTGGTGCTGTCCTTTTTTGCGCTGGTACAAAGAGCGTTGGTTTATGGTTGTTGTTGGTTTTGCTTCGAAATAAAAAATTAGCTATCTTTTTAAATCAACTACTTAGCGCATTGCTACGGTTTTGTTGCGCGGTAGTGGTTGACCTGGTCAGTGATGCCCCGTATATTTCGGCCTCTCGCTGCAGCACACACAGCCACACAGTGATGTCACAGCGAGACGATCTTTAACAAAATACAGTCGATGAGTGTGAGTGCTTGGTTCGGAAGCGAAACAAGTGCTTACATTAGTAAGGCGCATTCAGCAATGGATGTGCCGAATAAAGTAAGCCAGTAAGTACTAGCTTAGAGATTAAACTAAAGAGTTTGATCCTGGCTCAGATTGAACGCTGGCGGCATGCTTTACACATGCAAGTCGAACGGTAACAGGGTGCTTGCACCGCTGACGAGTGGCGAACGGGTGAGTAATATATCGGAACGTACCTAGTAATGGGGGATAACTATCCGAAAGGATAGCTAATACCGCATACGCCCTGAGGGGGAAA